>JAUHYN010000498.1 GCA_030426505.1 bacterium
CTGCCACATGGGCTCGGGCCACGTGGACACTGCGGTCCCGTGCATTCACGCAGGGATCGGCGGCTCTCTGGCGTCCGACCTCCGCGTGAAGACGGGCGTCCGCGATCTGGAGGGCGCGCTCGATACCTTGCTCGCCCTGCGCGGCGTGGTCTTCGAGTACGACGCGCCGGAGAAGCTCGGGACGCGTCCCGGTGAACACGTCGGGTTCATCGCGCAGGAGGTCGAGGAGGTGCTGCCCACGTGGGTCCGGGAGTTGGGCGGGCTCAAGCGTTTGAAGGCCGATGGCCTCTCGTTCCAAGCGCTCGCCGTCGAGGCGATGCGTGAGTTGTCGCGGAACAACGCGAGGCTCGGGGACGAGAACGCCGAGCTCCGAGCGCGACTCGAGCGCCTCGAAGCGGAGCACACGTAAGCGTGCGGTCGCGAGGAGCGTGCGGGGCTCGGATCGACGCGCGCGCTCCTCGTCCTCGTGAGTGTCGGCCGCTCCCGTCACGTGTATGGCGCTCCCCTCAGAGCGATCCCCGTTCGCGTCTCCCCTACGGCGTGGCCCTCGTCTTGCTCTTCGACGAGGGCGTGCGAACGAATCAAGCCGACCCGACCCGACGCCTTTCGCCTCTGCTGCGTGAGCCGATCGCCCCGGAAGGCGCGAGTGCATGGACGGGCGCTGCGCCGCAGGATCTCCACGAAGGCTCGAGCGCGAGGCCCGTCGATCTCCCCGAGGCGCGCACACTGCATGGTCGAGCCGCCACTCGGCCGCGTCCGCCGGGGCGACCGACGGGGCTGTCGTTCGGAGCGGCGCTGCCCGCCGGTCGTCACGCGGGGCAGGACAACGCGGACCTGTACATGCGCCCCTCGGTGGCCGAGGCCGACGGCGTCGCGCTCCGCACGCAGTCGCTCACGCTGTCCCAAGAGACGCGGACGTTGGTGTCGCGCGTTCTCGCGGCGGCGGAGAACAGCGATCCCGACGGCGACCCGGCTGGCGTGTACGTCCTCCGCGACGGGAAGAACCGGCGCAGACAGATCACGCTCGGCATCGGCTTCACCGAGGACAGCGGCAACCTCCGCAAGGTCATCGAGGCGTACGTCGAAGCGGGCGGGCGCTTCGGTGACGAGATGCGCCCGTTCATCGATCGCCTCGGTGCGACGCCGAACCTCTCGGGCGACGACGCCTTCAAGGCGCTCCTCAAGAAGGCGGGTCGACAAGATCCGCTGTTCGCCGAAGTTCAGCGCGAGAAATTCGTCGACATCATCCTCGAGCCGGCGCGTGGGTTCTGCGAGCGCGAGGGCTTCACGGACCCGCTCTCGTTCCTCGTCGTCGCCGACAGCTACCTGCACTCGGGCGGCATCCTCGACTTCCTCCGCAATCGGTTCCCGGCGCGGTCGCCGGCCGACGGGGGCAACGAGCGCGAGTGGATCGAACAGTACGTCGACACGCGGCACGACTGGCTCGCGAATCACTCCAGCCAGCTGTTGAGGAACACGATCTATCGAACGCGCGCGCTCACGCAGCAGATCGACGCCGGCAACTGGGATCTCTTGCCGCCGATCGAGATGCACGGGATCACCGTCGGGCTGCCGGCGTCGATGGAGCGACCGCTGCCGCTGACGGGGAGCGTCGGCGCGGGCGGACAGAACCGCGCCGAGGACGTACGCCTCGTGAAGGCCCGCCTGACCGAGCTGGGCTTCGGAGGCATCACCGACTCCGACGCCGCGGACGCGGGCGTCACTCGCGCTATCCACCTGTTCCAATCGATCATCGCGGGGCGTCAGCGCGTCGGTGGCGACGGCCGAATCGACGTCGGCTTCGGCACGCAGTCATGGCTCGAAGCCGAGAACGCGCCGCGGTGGCGCGAGATGCCGGTCGGCGATCGCGACGGTGGCTTCTTCAACTACGAGGTGGCGACGCAACCTGCCGACCACCACGACTTCGGGACGAATTGGCTCGCCGATCTGATCACCGGCGCAGGCGAGCAGTACTTCGCGGAGCACCGGTCGCAGTTCCCCGGCTCGAACCCGATCCTCGTCAACGACGCGAGCCTCCCCGACGGCCACGATACGAACCAACACTCCGGCCACGAGACAGGCCTCTCCGCCGACCTCCGCCTCCCGAACACCGACGGCGACCAGAACCGCGGCACGACGTGGCGCGCGAGCGACTACGACCGACCGGCGATGCGCGCGATGCTGAAGAGCTTCGCCGCCCAACCGAACCACGGCCGCACCCTGTTCAACGACCCGGTCCTGATCCGAGAGGGGCTCTGCGTCGCCGCGAGCGGACACGACAACCACGCCCACGTGGAGGTGTCGCCGCCGGCCCGGCAGGCACCGGTGATGGCGTAGGGGCTCTAGGTCACGGGCAGGGCGTCGACTCGGCGACCGCGCGCTCGCGTTCGTAGAGCAGCGTTCCTTCGAAGTCGCGGGGCGACGCGACGGAGCTCACCCATCGAGTCGGAGCTTGTAGCCGACGTGCGTCGCCTCGAAGCCGAGCCCCTCGTAGAAGGCCTGCGCTTCGGTTCGGGTCCGGTCGCTCGTGAGCTGGACCCACCGTGCTCCGGCGCGGCGCCCCTCCTCGATCGCGTGGTTCATGAGCGCGCGACCCACGCCTCGGCCGCGCGTGTCCGCGTCGACGCGCACGCCTTCGATCTGGAGCCGTGTCGCCGCGCCGCGGCTCAGGTTCGGGAGCAAGGTGGTTTGCAGCACGCCGACGACGCGGCCCTCGAGCTCGGCGACCCAGAGCGTGTGCGCGGGGTCGGCGTCGATGGCTTCGAACGCGTGGCGGTAGGGCGTGAGGTCGCCCGGATCTTCACGTCCTCGGCCGAGCGGGTCGTTCGCGAGGAGGCGCACGATGACTTCGAGGTCGGCGGCGCCGGCGCTGCGGAAGCGGAGCATCGCTACGCGAATGCCTCAGGGGTCGACGGCTGACCACGTCCAGTTCGCGCTTCGTCGCTGGGCCAGGGCGGCGCCCCGATCGACGCCGGTCGGCGTCTCAGTACGCCGTGACGTGTCGCGCGTCGCCGTTGGCGTCGACGAAGCACGTGCCGGTCGCGCAGGCCGCGGTCGCGGTGCTCGCCATCAGCGACCGCACGATGGGCGAGGTCTTGATCATTCCACTCATGAAGACCTGACCGCCCCCGCTCAGCGTCGCCTCGAGGAACGGTTGCGCCGGGTCCGCGGGGTGCGTGACCGTGGGCTCGCCGCACATCCAAAACCCGCGCGGCCCGCCGGTGAAGCCGATCGTCGGGTCGGGCGCGTGCTGGAGGCAGAAGCCGCCCTCGCTCTGGCCGGGGCCCACGATGCATCCGTACTGCTGTTGCTCCGCGAGCGTGAGGTCGGTCCGCTCGGGGCCTCCGAAGTGCAGCTTGCCATCGGTACCCGTGCGCTGCGGGCAGGCGTACTCGCAGTTGGGGCCGGCGTACGCGAGCCCGCAGGCGCAGACCAGCTTGCCGGAGTCGCCGCGGTTGGCGCTGGTCAGCACTGCTTCGGGGTTCGCGGCGTAGCCGGGGCAGAGGGCGGAGAATTCGACCGCCTCGTTGATGCACCCGCGGACGTACGGCTCCTGCTCGGTCACCTGCGCGAAGCGCGCCGACACGAACCCGACCGCGTCGGCGGGGAGCGCGGTCCCGGCCGTGTAGCTGCAGTCGACGTTGGGGACCTCGGGCTGGGTCGGCTCGCCGTCCCGCGCGAAGGACTCCTCGCAGCCGGCCTCACCGGCGCACGACACCGCGGCGCACGTGTTGAAGTCGAACGCGGGGTCGGAGTTCGTCGGGCTGCTCAGCTCGGAGGCGGGGACGCGGTAGTGCGCGGTGCCCGCGCCGATCTGCGCGCACACGAACTGGTTGTGGTGGTTCATGCCTCGCCACGGCAAGTCGGCGATCGGGTAGATGCCGGCGGCGCGCAGCGCGCAGACGTCGTGGTCGACGACGTTGTCGCCGTCGGCGGACGTGCCGGTGGTGAGCGGCGGCGCGACGTCGCAGGAACCGGTGTCCTCGGCGCAGCCGAACTGCGCGAAGTCCATCGTTACGCGGCTCGCTGTCGGCGTCAGGCCGTCGAAGCTCGGGTTCCGGCGCCGCTCGCAGCCACGCCAATAGCCCTCCTGTACCTGGTAGCCGAGCGGGAAGTCGTCGCCGCAGCGCGAGCGCTCCTCGACCACATAGATGCCCGGGCCCGCACCGGCGCCGGGCGCCTGGTAGTAACCGGCGTGCGTCTCGACGAAGAACGCCGCGGCGCGGAACAACAGCTCGGCGTCCGTGGAGCCGGGGAGCTGCGTGCGGTTCAGCGGCTGCTGCTCGAGGAGGTCCGTCACGCCGTTGAGGTTGAAGTCGGCTTCGACGCTCGCGCACGCCTTCGTCAGCGCGTTGAGCTCGACGGCCTTCAGCTTGCGCGCGCCGAGGTGCGGGAACTGCACGTCGTCGGAGCTCAGGAGGTTGTCGCTCTCGAGCGTATCGCTCTCCGCGAGCGTCACGACGTTCGGGCCGTTGAGGCACGCCGCGGGGGCCTGCCCGGGCGCCCAGTCGAGCACCACGCCGTCGGTGCCGCACAGGCCGATGTCGCGACGCTGCCCGAACTCGTTGACGAGGCGGATGCGATCGATGGTGCGGCGCGCGCAGCGGAAGTTCGCGAGCGTCGCCTCGTCGGGCACATTGTTCACGCCGGCGCTCGCCGACAGGTAAGCGTTCTGCGCGGTGACGTTGATCCAGCCGTCGCCGTCCTGGTCGCACGCCATCGCCGTCGCGCCGCCTCCGTACGGTTGGTAGTAGTCGTCCCGCGTCTCGCAGAAGCATCCGCCGAACTGGTCGCGCCACGGCCACACGCGGTCGGTCTCGCCGTCGTCGTTGCCGCAAGTCACGTTGCAGGACGTGCATGCGCCGCCCAGCGTTGAGATCGCCTCCTGCGGGCCGCACGGGTTGGTGCGGCAGCGCGGACCGGAGTCGGAGTTGTACGCGCAGAAGGTCTCGGCTTCGCAGACGCACTGCCCTTCGACGAGCGCGCCGTGGACCTCACCGGCGCCGCAGGACACCGCGCCGCACGCCACACACGCGCCGGCTTCCGTCATCGCCATGCCGGAGGGGCAACGCAGACGGCACTCCGGGGAGCGACCGTCCTGCGGGTAGTGGCAGAACTCGCCGTCGAAGCACTGGCCGTCGCCGCACGCTTCGACCTCGACGCACTGACCCGTGCGCGGATCGACGGCGCGGCCGCCGGTGCATTCGCCGCAGCTCGCACCGTTGGTGTGCTCTTCGCAGACGCGGTAGCGCGACGCGCAGGCCGCCTCGATGCTGCCGGGGACGCCGGCCGTGCAGGTCGCGGCCGGGTCGAGCGCGCACACGCCCTGGTCTTCGAGGTAGCCGGGCTCACACGAACCGCACACGGCGTCGTCGACGATGGTCGCTCCGGCGGTACAGTCGCGGCGGTTGACTCCGCAGCCGAGCGAAGCGCACGTGTCGACGCAGACCGGTCCGGTGGAGCCGTCGACGCAGACCTGGCCCTGCGACGAACAGGCGAGCGCCTCCGCGGAGGGGGCGCCGCTCGCGTCGGTGCAGGCGGCGGTGGGGAGCGGCGCGCAGGCGCTGCCGTCCCAGAAGTAGCCGTCGACGCACGCGTTCGGGACGCAGAACGCGTCGGCGTCGGCGGGCGCGTCGCAGAGCTGGTTGGGGAGGCACGTCAGATCGCTGCACGCGAGCGGCGCACGGCAGACGAAGTCGTCGGCGTCGCAGACCAGGTTCGTCGCGCACTGGTCGGACGCGTTGCAACCGCACTCGAGCGGCTTGTCGGTCTCGGGGCACGCGACGCACACCGACGAATCGCAGTAGTTGTCGCCGCCGCAGGAGTCGCCGTCGCAGGGGCAGCCCGCGATGTCGCTCGAGCAGGTGCGGCAGAGGTTCGAGGCGTCGCAGTACAGGTCGCCCGAGCAGGCGCCTCCGTCACACGCGCAGTCCGCAGTGCCGGCGGGGCAGGGGTCCGCGACGCAGACCTCGCCGGTACACACCAGGCCCGTGTCGCAGGTGCCGGTGTCGCAGCCGCAGAGCTCGGCGCCGAGCGTACACGCCTCGCAGAGGCCGTCGGTCCCGCACAGGGCGCCGGCGTTGCAGGCGTCGTTGTCGAGGCAGACACACCCCGGCTCGCCTCGCGTGCAGTCGGTACAGACGTCCGCCACACACTCGCCGGTGGTACACGCGTCCTCGACACACTCGCAGCCCACCAACCCCGGCGTACACGTGGTGCAGAGCCCTTCGCGGCACTGCGTGCGCTGCTCGGACATGTAGACCGTGTCCGCTTCGCAGGCCGCGCTGGTCTCGCAGGAGGCGCAGGTGCCGTCGATGCAGAGCTCGCCGGCCGTCTCACACTGCGCGGAGGTCTCGCAGGCGGCCGGGGCGGGCGGGTCTTCGTCGCCGCTGCACCCGACGGCGGCCGTCAGGGCGAGCAGGAGGAGGAGTCGAGGTGTTCGGAGCAT
>JAUHYN010000499.1 GCA_030426505.1 bacterium
CGATGGGCACCTGAGTCTCGTCACGACCCAACCCCGACTCTCTGACTTCGTATGAGTGGTCATCGAGGTGAACGAATCCGGGTGGGGCGCTCTCCTTCTTTATGGGCTTCGATCTCCGGGGCGTCGTGCGCCCAAGGGTGGATGCCAACGGTCGGTCCGGCCAGTAGACCCGGTCGCCATCTGTGGCGAGGTAGGGATCGTTCTCGATGGTCGCGTCGGGCGGGTTCGGGACCTGCCGGCGGCAGTGCAGCGCTGTCACGCGACGCCGGTCCTCGCTGACTTCGAAGCTCTGGACGTCGCTGTAGAACCTGAACTCGACCTCGGCCTTCTTGAGCGCCTGGTAGACCGGGAGGATCAGCGACTCACCCATCCCCTGCGTCATATGCCATTGCAACCCACCCACGGCGTCCATGAAAAACAAGAGGATGAATCGGACCGCGACGCCCGCCGCGAGATCGAACTTACCGTGTTGGCCGCCGTCGTACGCGAAGACGTAGTCATAGATGCCTTTGACCACGCCTGAGTTGACGGTCTCTTCGGAGGCGCCGGAGAGGCGCAGGAAGTCACGAAACTCCGTGCAGTTGAGGACGTCGAGCCCACGCCGGACGCAGTCGTTGGCGATGACGCCGACCGCGCAAGCCAAACAGAGTCGCGTGACGGTGCGTTGGAGCACGCGGCGCTGGGCGTCGGTCATTTCTTGATACGGGCCAGGCTCCGCGCGCTCGTTCGACGTCTCGAGCGCCTCGAGCGCGCGGCTGGCGAACCAGCCGATCGCCTCGGTCTGAGGGCGAGACGGCTCGCCATTCGCCGTTGCGAGGTACGCGGCGTGGTCGATCGCTTGGGTGGCGGTCTCGATCGCCTTCGGCGCCCATCCCGGTTCACGAGCCTCGGCGGTGGCTCCACCCTTGGCAATGAACGGTCGCCTCGAGCGCTTCTGACCGTCGGCCACGGCCTGACGCACGGGATCCGGCGGGGCGAGGAATTCGAGGCTCCGCTCCGGGCCTGCGAGCTCGAAGAGTTCGAGTTCGCCGAGGTACTCGACCATGCGTCCGAGCAGCGTCCCTACGCTCGGCGCCGCGCGCCAGCGATCGCCGGGGAGCTCTTCCTTCTTGCCGAGGAGCTCCCAGTCTCTGACCGCGATGGACGCGTCCTCACTGCCGTCGCCGTGTCGAACGGGGAAGCCGACGCGCGACGTCGGTTCGAAGCGCTTGCGAACCTCTGCATCACAATCCACGCAATCGAAGTCCTCGTTCAGCGGCTCGTCCTCGTGGTCACCACACCGAATGCAGCTCCGAATCATTCGAAACGTGTTGTGGTAGTAGCCGCCGAGCGCGTGGAGGCCGTGTTCGATGACTCGGTATTGGTTGTTGGGCGCGCGCCCGGTTCGCCCCTTCCCACCGAGGCGCCACCCGAGCTGATGCACGATGATCTTCACGCCCAGCTTCGAGGCTTCAGGACTTCTCAGGAGGGCCCACGCGGTCGACAACCCTCCGAGGCCGCCGCCGAGGATGTGTACCTCCTTCACCGATTGCGAAGACTCCTCGAAACGCGGAGGATGCACAAGGTGACGGGCGCTCCCTACCGCATCCTCGGTGCAGGGCCCTCCGGACTGACTGCTGCGATTACGCTCGCGCAGGCCGGAAACGACGTCGACGTCTATGAGTTACGCGCTCAATGTGGCGCGCGATTTCACGGTGATTTTGAGGGTATCGAGAACTGGACCAAAGATCGGGCGTTCATCGACGAGGTGGCTTCGTGGGGAATCGATCTGACCGGCGTCCAGGTCACCCCGTTTTCCGAAGTCGATATCATCGATCCCAGCGGCTTCGTTCATCACGCGCGCAGCGGTCGCCCAGCCGTTCATTTCGTTCGCAGAGGGGCGCAAGAGAATACGCTCGACCAAGGTTTGCTCCGCGCCGCGCGTGATCTGGGCGTTCGTGTTCATTTCAATCGGACCGAATCGCCCGACGCGTGTGACATCGTGGCGACCGGTCCGCGCCAAGCCACCGGCTATGTCTCTGCGGTTTTCTTCCGAACTCAGGCGCCCGACCGGGCCGCGATCCTCCTGAATCGGAGCGTGGCCCCGGGTGGGTACGCCTACTTGGTCGTCGTGAACGGCGAAGGCATGATCGCTGCGACCATCCTCGAGCGGGCACACGATCCCCACGCGCAGCGCGCGCTCGCGGTCGAGGCGTTCGAAGCGCTCTATCCGGACCTCGCCCCGAGCTACGGGAAGTCGTTCGGCGGGATCGGGCAGTTCGGCCTGCCCGGTTCGTTTCGGTCCGGACGCGGGCTCCTGGTCGGAGAGGCGGCCGGCCTCCAGGACGCGCTGTGGGGGTTCGGCATTCGCTACGCGATGGAGTCGGGCCGGCTCGCCGCTCAGGCGCTCCTCAGCGGTGAGCGCTACGAGCTCGCCCTCGAACGCGCGCTCCTCCCCGCCGCGCGGACGTCGCTCGTGAACCGGTGGCTGTACCAACGCGGACAGGACGCTCTGAGTCGCGCGCTCGTCCGGGCCTGGTCGATCGAACAGGCGCTCCGCGACGACGGCCTCCCGTATCTGCGTCGACTCTACGCCCCGGACCCAATCCGGTGGCGTCTCTTCGGCCGCCGCGCGCAGCGCCTGCTCGCGGACGACGGCGGCGGCGACGGGTCGCGCCTGCGACTCGGTGCCCAGGACTGACAGCGTGCGGTTCGACGATCGATTCGAGGTCCGCGAGACGCTCGGGCGCGGAGGGCAGGGCGTCGTCTATCGAGTCTTCGATCGCGTCGATCGCCGCGAGGTCGCGGTGAAGACGCTCCTGAGGAGCTCGCCCGAAGCGAGCCGCGATCTCAAGCGCGAGTTCCGGACCGTCGAGCGCATCCGGCACCGCAACCTCGTCCAACTCTACGAGCTCGTCGTCGACGAGCGCGACGCCTACTTCTCCATGGAGCTCGTCCGCGGCGTCGACGTCGTGCGGTGGGTGCGGCGCGACGGCGCCGTGGACGACGACGCGGTGTCGAGCGCGTTCGGTCAGATCGTGTCGGGGCTGCAGGCGCTCCACGCCGCGGGCCAGATCCACCGCGACCTGAAGCCGCCGAACGTCCTCGTCGACGGCGAGGGCCGCGTCGTGATCCTCGACTTCGGGCTCGCGAGCCTCCTCGACGTCGATCCCATCTCGCTTCAGAGCGCGCCGGACGTCGCGGGCACGCTCCTCTACATGGCGCCGGAGGCGCTCACCGGGGCCTCGCCGTCCGAAGCGTGGGACGTCTACGGCGTCGGGGCGCTGCTCTTCGAGGCGCTCACCGCAACGCCCCCGTTCGACGCGGATCGCGCGCGGCTGTTCGAACGCAAAGCGAACCCCGATGCGCTCCTCGACGCCGCTGTCCTCGGGCGTTGGCGCGAGCTCGTGAAGCGCCTATTGGATCCGCGCCCGGAGCGGCGCCCGTCGCTCGCGGAGCTCGCCGAGTCGTTCGGTGCGCCGGCGTTCGCAGCGGCGCCGCCCTCGGTGTTCATCGGGCGCCACGACGAGACGACGCTCCTCGCCGAGGTGTGGCGTGAAGGTGGGCTCCGCGTCGTCCTCGTGTCGGGCGACGGTGGCATCGGGAAGTCCGCGCTCGTCGCGCAGTTCGCGAAGTCGGTGCGCGCCGAGGGCGCGTTGGTCTTCAGGAGTCGGTGCCGCCCCAACGAGAGCCTCCCGTACGAAGCGCTCGACGGCCTGGTGGATGGACTCGTGCGCGCGATCCGGCAGCACGGCGTGGTCCTCGACTTCGACGGCAACACGGCCGCTCCGCTCGCCGCGCTGTTCCCCGGCTTGCGCCCGGTCCTCCCGCCCGCCGACGGACCGGTGTGGAACGGCGACGGCCAGCGCCCGGCGAACCTCCGCGGCGACGCCGCGCGGACATTTCGTCGGTTGCTCGAGCTCGTCGCGCGCGTCGCGCCGACGTTGTTGTGGATCGACGACGCCCAGTGGGCCGGCCCCGACAGCGCGACCTTCTTCCAGACCGTGCTCGACGGACTCGAGGGCGAGTGCATGGTCGTGGTCAGTCACCGCCCGACGGACGTGCCGTTCGTCTCGCTCCTCAGAGCGCACCCGACGCTCGACGCGCGGACGATCGACGTCGCGGGGCTCCCGGACGACGCCGTCGCGGATCTGATCTCTCGCCGCGTCGACGACGACGAGCTCCGCGCGGTCGCCGCACCGTGGATCTCGGCGCAGAGCGGAGGCAACCCGTTCTTCGTCCTCGAGCTTTGCCGCTCCGCGGCCATCGAGCGGCTCGATCCGAACTCCACGCTCGCCGACGTCTTCCGCCGGAGGTTCGACGCCCTGCCCGAGGCCGAGCGCGATCTCTTGTCGTGCGTCGTGGTCGCCGGCCGCGCCGTGGAGCGCGGGCTCTTGATTCGATGCACCGACGACCCGGCGGCGGACCGTGTCCTCGGGCGCCTGCTCGACGCCGGGCTCCTGCGCGACGTCCCCGCGCCCGACAGCGAGGTCGGCACGGCGTTCGACGTCTATCACGACCGCATTCGTGACGTCGTGAAGACCGGCCTCCCCGACGACGCGCTCCGCAGCGCCAACTCGCGCGTCGCCGACGCGCTCCTCGCGCTCGAACAGCCGGCCGGCCGACTGATCGAACCGCTCCTCGGCGCCGCGCGGACCGCGGAGGCCGCGACCTACGCCACCGTCGCGGCCGAGGAGTCTCTGCAGCGACTCCAGTTCGAGCGCGCCGCGCAGCTCTTCCGCCTCGCGCTCGAACACGGTGACCACGAAGACGAGGCGCGGCACGAACTGAGGCGGAGGCTCGCGGACGCACTGGGGAACGCGGGCCGAGGCGCGGCTTCGGGCGACGCGTGGAGCCTCGTGGCCGACGGGGGCCGCGACGATGGCCCCGAAGCGCGGCGGCGGGCGGCGGCGCTCTACCTGGAGTCGGGTCACATCGAGCGGGGCTACGAAGTCCTCGGCCGCTCGCTCGCGGACTTCGGTTACCGGCTCCCCAAGTCCGTCGTCGGCAAGTTGGTCGGGACGCTGTGGGCGCGATTCCTGATCTTCTTCTACGGCGTCCGCCTCCGCCCGGCGCGCGAAGACGCGCGTTTGAGGGAGCGCGTCGACGTCCTGTGGGAGGTCTCGAAGTGCCTGAGTATGGTCGACACGGTCGGCGGTGGCGCCTTCCAGGCGCGGAACCTGTTCCTCGCGCTGCGCCTCGGAGATCGCTATCGCCTCGCGCGCGCGCTCGGGATCGAAGCGGCGTACCTCGCGGCGACCGGCTACTACCCCACGAAGCGCACGGAGAAGGTCGGTGCGCTCGCGGAGCGCGCCGGTGAAGAGGGCGGAGTGCCGCACGGGCTCGCGGTCGGGATCGGCGGCTACGGCGTGGCGCTCTACCTCGAGGGCTCGTGGCGCCGCGGCCTCGAGTACTGTGAACGCGCCGACGAGATCTACCGGACACGGTGTCGGGGCGTGACGTGGGAGCGCGACACCACCGTGCTCTTCATCATGATGGCGCTCCTCCGCCTCGGTCGCTACGACGAGGTGCAGGAGCGCGCGCGCGACGCGATGCGCGACGCGATCGATCGCGGCGATCTCTTCCTGCAGACCTACACGAGCGCGCGGATCCTCGGGCCGTTGCTCGTCGCGCGCGGGGAGGTCGACACCGCCGAGAAGACCGTCGAGGACGCGCTGAGGCGTTGGTCCCCCGGCGGCTACAGCGTCGAGGAGTATTGGGCGGATCACGCGCGCGTGATGATCGCGCTGTCGCGCGGGGACGAGGCGGGCGCGCGTCGCCTCACCGAAGCCACGGCGCGCAACCTCCGCGACTCGTTCCTTTTCACGCTCCAGGAGTTCCGCGTAGAGGCCGCGTGTCAGGCGATTCGCGTCGATGTCCTCGCCGCGTTGAACACGCCCGGTCGATCCGTCGCGCGCGCGCGGCGAATGATCCGCACGCTCTTGCGCGCGAAGGTCGAGTGGCCGCGCGCGCTCGGGACCGCGCTGTCGGGCTGCGTCGCGGCGGCGACCGGAGATCGCGAGCGGGCGATCGCGCAGCTGTCGGACGGTGAGCGGCGCCTCCGGGAGGTCGAGCTCCTCGTCGACGCCGACGTGGCGCGGTGGGTGCTCGGCGACTTGCGCGGGGACGAGGAGGGCGCCGAGATGATCGAAGTCGCGCGCGCGGACCTGCTCGCGCGCGGCGTGGTCGCGCCGGACGCGTTGGCGCGCGCGTTGTACCCGACCGCCGGGACCCGACTCGAAGTCACGCCCGAGTCAGTCGTCGGGCGACAAGTCGAAGGCCTTGATCAGCTTGTAGACGTATGACCGCGCGATATCGAGCTGACGCGCCGTCTCCATCACGTTCCACCGCGTGCGTTCCAACGTGTCCTTCAGGATGCGCTTCTGACACGCGCGCATCCCCGCTGCGAACGTGAGGTGCTCGACCTCGGACCTCGGCGTGTCCTCGAACAGGTGGTGCGCC
>JAUHYN010000500.1 GCA_030426505.1 bacterium
CACCGGCCAACCGAGCCAGTGCGTGCGCGACACCAACGACAGCGACGCGGACGGATTGAGCGACGCGCTCGAAGGCGCGCTGGGGACCGACCCCCTCGACGCCGACACCGACGGCGACGGGATCGACGACGGCGACGAGATCGCGGCGGCGGATCCGATGGCCTACGAACCGGGGATCGACACCGACCCGCTCGACGCGGACACCGACGACGATGGCCTCTCGGACGGTGAAGAGATCTCGCGCGGCGCCGATGGGTTCGTCACGGATCCCCTCGACGCGGACTCGGACGACGACGGCCTGCTCGACGGCGTCGAGGTCGGGCGCGGCCCCGTCGCTTCGGGGACCAGTGACGGCGCGCGCGTCGCGTACCGCGGGACCTCGCCGCTGTTCGTCCCCGACGCCGACCCGACGACGACCACCGATCCGACCGACGTCGACACCGACGACGACGCCGTCGCCGACGGGGTCGAGGACACCAACCGCGACGGTCGCGTGGATCCGGGCGAACGCGATCCGAACGACCCCACGGACGATGTCCCCGCGCCGCCCGTACCCACGAACGACGTCGACGAAGACGGCATCGTCGACGCGCTCGACAACTGCCCCGAGGTCCCGAACCCGGACCAGGCCGACCTCGACGGCGACGGCCTCGGCGACCTCTGTGACGCGGACGCGAACGGCGACGGGATCGACGATCGCTACGCCGTCGCGGGGGGCGGCTGCGCGTGTCGCGCGGAGTCCGACGCGCGCCCCACCGCGCTGTGGGCCCTGTGCGGTCTCGTCGCGCTGCTCCGAAAACGTCGGCGATGACCGCGGGTTGAGAGAAAAGGACGCGGGTCCGCTTGACCGTGTCGTTTGTGTGGTTGGAACGGCGGGCGATGAAACCGAACCGTGACTTCCACGTTCCCACTCATCTGCCCCAGCGTCTCCCCGTCCTGCCGCTCCGGCAGGGCTTTCTGTATCCCCAGGTCGTGTCGCCGTTCGCGGTCGCGCGGCCGGTGTCCCTCCGAGCTCTGGAGAACGCGGTCGACGGGTGGCTCGTCGTCGCGGTTCAACGCGAACCGATCGCGGATCCGAACCCGAGCGATCTGCTCCCGATCGGCGTCCTCGCGCGCGTCGTCCGGCCACCGACCGTCAACGGCGATCGGCAGGTCGTCGCGATTCAGGGCGTGGAGCGCGTCCGCCTGACGGACGTCGACGGACCGAGCCCGTACTTCGAGGCGAAGATCGAGCGGCTCGACGCACGTTGGCCCGAGTCGGTCGAGGCCGAGGCGCTGCAAGGTGCCTTGCACGAGGCCGTGAGTGACGTCGTGGAGGGCGTCTCGGGCAACTTCCGCGAGCTCCTCGAGAAGGTCACGGAGCCGACCGTCCTCGTCGACCTCATCGCGTACGTGATCGACGCGGAGATGACGTGGAAGCAGGACATCCTGCTCACGGTGGATCCGCTCGTGCGCGCCGAGAAGGTCATCGCGCAGGTCGAACGCGCGAAGGACGTCGCGGATGCTCAGAAGAAGATCCGCGATCGCGTGCGCTCGACGCTCGGCGATCAGGAGCGCGAGGTCATGCTCCGCCGTCAGCTCGACGCGATCCGCGCCGAGCTCGGGGAGGGCGACGACGACGACGAGGTGAAGCAGCTGAAGGAGCGCATCACTGCGCTCACGCTCCCGGAGGAGGCGCAGAACGCCGTCGACCGCGAGCTGTCGCGGATGGCGCGGCTCCAGCGCGGCTCGGCGGAGCGCAACGTCGCCATCGACTGGCTGACTTGGATCGCGGATCTGCCGTGGTCGAAGACGAGCCCGGGCGCGATCGATCTCGGCAAGCTCGAGTCGGTCCTCGACGAGACGCACTTCGGACTCGACGACGTGAAGCGTCAGGTCCTCGAGCACCTCGCCGTGAAGAAGCTGGCCGGGACGGGTCGCGCCGACGTGCTGCTCCTCGTGGGCCCGCCCGGTGTGGGCAAGACGAGCATCGCGGAGGCGATCGCGGCGGCGACCGAGAAGAAGCTCGTGCGCGTGGCGCTCGGTGGCGTCCGCGACGAGGCGGAGCTGCGCGGTCACCGGCGGACGTACGTCGGCTCGCGACCCGGTCGGTTGATCGAAGGCCTGCGACGCGCGGGGGCTGCGGACCCGGTGGTGTTGCTCGACGAGGTCGACAAGATGGGGCGCGGTTGGCAGGGCGATCCGGCGGCGGCGCTACTCGAGATCCTCGATCCCGAGCAGAACCACGCGTTCACGGATCACTACCTGGAGGTGCCGTTCGATCTGTCGAAGGTCTTGTTCATCGCGACGGCCAACGATCTGTCCGCCGTGCCCGCGCCGCTGCGCGATCGCATGGAGGTGTTGGAGATCGAGGGCTACACGCAGGACGAGAAGCTGAACATCGCGAAGGCGCACGTGCTCGAGAAGCTCGCGAAGAACGCGGGCCTCGACGAGACGGACGTGGTCCTCGACGACGCGGTGCTGGAGGCGGCCATCGACGGTTGGACGCGCGAGGCGGGGGTCCGCCAGCTCCAGCGGGTGCTGTCGAAGATCTTCCGCGCGGCCGCGGTGAAGAAGGCGAAGGACGACGGTGAGCTCCCGTTGCTCGTGGACGTCGATCACCTCGAGGACTTCCTCGGCCGGAAGAAGTTCTTCCGCGAGGAGCACGAGGTGGGGCTGCGGCCCGGCATCTCGACGGGGCTCGCGTGGAGCCCGATGGGCGGCGACGTGTTGTACGTGGAGGCGACGGCGGTTCCGGGGACCGGGAAGCTCGTGCTCACCGGGCAGCTCGGCGACGTGATGAAGGAGTCCGCGCAAGCTGCGTTGACGTACACGCGTTCGCGCGCCGTGGAGTTGGGCATCGAGGACGAGCTGTTCGGGACGCGGGACATTCACGTCCACGTGCCGGCCGGTGCGACGCCGAAGGACGGTCCTTCGGCCGGCGTCACGATGTTCACCGCGATCGCTTCGCTCTTCTCGGGGCGGGCGGTGGCGCCGGACCTCGCGATGACCGGTGAGGTCACGCTGCGCGGTCGGGTGCTCCCGGTCGGTGGGATCAAGTCGAAGGTGCTGGCCGCGCACGCGCGGGGCATCCGACGCGTGAACCGCCGCGACGCGGAGGAGATCCCGGAGCGCGTGCGCGACGACATGGAGTTCGTCTTCGTCCGCCAGATGGACGAGGTGCTCGCCGCGGCGCTCGACGCCGGGGCGACCTTGCCCGGGCTCGGCGACGCCGGCGTGTCCACGCACGTCGTCGGGGAGCCGGTGCAGGCCGCGTCCTGACGTTCGGGTCGACAGGGTCCCCTCGGCCGAGGCATGAGGGGGCCCTGTCATGTCGATCCGAGACGCCGCGACGATCGTCCTCCTCAAACGCTTCGACGACGGCCTCCGGACGTTGCTCCTGAGGCGTCACCGCGCCAGCGGATTCATGGCCGGCGCGTTCGTCTTCCCCGGCGGGAAGCTCGACGACGACGACCTCCTCGAGGCCACGCTCGCGCGCGCGCCGCGCACCCCCGCGATCGAACGCATGAAGGCGACCCCCGGACGCACGCTCGACATCGAGCGCGCCCACGGGCTGTTCGTCGCGGCGTGCCGCGAGACGTTCGAAGAGGCCGGCGCGCTCTACGCTCGGCGCCGCGGAGAGGATGCGTTGGTCCGCCTCGATGACGACGCGCGCTGGACTGCGTGGCGGGAGCGGCTGACCAAGGGCGAGGTGCCTTTCTCGAGAATGCTCGAGGAAGAAGACCTCGAGCTCGACCTCGGCCGCATCCACTACTTTTCGCACTGGGTCACGCCGAGCGCCGAGCCGCGGCGGTTCGACACGCGCTTCTTCGTCGCGGAGGTGCCGCCCGGTCAGACGCCCGCGCTCGATCGACACGAGCTCGTCGAGGAGCGGTGGCTCCGCCCGTCGGAGGCGCTCGAGCTGCACCACGCGGCGACGCTGTTCCTCCCGCCGCCGACGCAGCGCACGCTCGAAGCGTTGGCGTCCGCGGAGACGTTCGAGGACGTGGTGGCCCTCGCGGCGCGGCGCGCGGAGCGCATCTCGCCGATCATGCCGAAGGTCCGGATCATCGACGGCGAGATCACGATCTTGTTGCCGTGGGACGCGCTCTACGAAGAGACCGACGGCGAGTCGATCGAGGCGATGGATCCGGAGCCCGAGGCGGGTCGGCCGTCGCGGATCGTGATCAAGCCCGCCGCCGGATGAAGAGCAGCGCGAGGAGGACGAGCACACCCGCACCCGGCGCGCGGCCATGCACCGCGGTGCAGCCGCCGACCGCCACCGCGCACACGTTCCCGCCCGCGGACGTGGCGGCGCACGTCCAACCCGCGGCGCACGCGTTGGCGCCGCCCGCGCACGCGTTCGGGCGACAGAGGCCGCCCTCCATCACGTCCGCGTCACACGCGTAGCCGCCCACGCAGCCGCCGTCCTGGCAGCCGAAGAGGCACACGCCCGAGTCGCAGATCCCCGACGCGCAGTCGAAGCGCGAGTCGCACAGTTCGCCCGCGCCGCGGGCGCCGGACCACGGCGCGCAGAAGCCGACGCCGTCGTCGTTGCCGTCGTCGATGCACCCCTCGCCGTTCGCGCAGTCGAAGACGCCGATCGCGATGCGGCACCCCCGAGACTCGGGCGTCATCGGCGTGGGGTCCGTCGGCTCCGGCTCCGTGGGTTCGGGTTCTGTCGGCTCCGGTTCGTCGGCCTCGGCGCAGTACGACAGGTACGGGTTGATCGAGGTGCAGACGAGGTCCGGCGCGCACGTGAAGCCGTGGTGACAGGCGGGGCGGCAGAGGCGCCCGCTGCGAGCGGCGTCCTCCGTGCAGACCGTCCCCACCACACACTCCGCGGGTCGAATGCACGGGCTGCCGGCCGGCTGCGTGCCCGCCGTCAGGCACGCGCCGGTGCCGAACAACGACGGGACGGGGAGGCAGTGCTCCGCCTCGGTGCAGCCGTCGCCGGTGGTGAGCTGGCACGTGCGCACGCAGACGTTCCGCGACCCGCCGTCGTCACTGCAGACGAGGCCGTTGTCGCAGGCGATCTCGGCGTCGCACGGCTCGCCCTCCGTGGCGACGGGCGGGAGCGTGGTGAGGGCGGTGATCGCGCCGACGAGATCGAGGGCGCCGGCGCTGCCGCACCCGCTGCACGTGGTCGCGCTCGCGCGCAGCGCCGCGAGGACGCGGGCGCGCGTCGCGGTGGGCTCGACCGCGAGGAGGAGCGAGATCGCGCCGGTCACATGCGCGGCGGCGAACGAGGTGCCCTCGTAGTTCGCGTAATCGTTGTCGTCCGTTCCGGTCGGGGCGCGGATCGCCTGGCTCGCGTTGCCGGTGACGCCGCCGGGCGCGAACACGTCGACGTCCTTCGCGGTGTACACGGTCGCGGCGCCGTCCGGGCCCTGAGCGCCGACGGCGATCACGCCGTTGCAGTTGGCGGGGGCCTCGACGCTGCCGGGGCCCGCGCTCGCGACCGCGATGACGCCGCGGGCGGCGAGGAGATCGAAGACGTCCTGCTCCGCCGCGGAGCACGCGCCGGGGCGGCCGATGCTCACGTTGACGAGTGACACCGCGTCGGCGCCGAGCGCGGGGACGCCGCTCACGTTCTCGCCCGCGAGCCACGCGGCGGCGTCGAGGACGTCGCTGGTCACGGCCGCGCCACACGCGCCGGCGACGCGCGCGGTGACGAGCTGCGCGGCCCAGTTCACGCCCGCGATGCCTTCGTTGTTGTCCGAGCTCGCGAGGATGACGCCGGAGACCGCGGTGCCGTGGTAGCGGCCGTTGGTGCGCGAGCCGTTGCAGTCGGCGCGATCGAAGTCGTCTTCGTAGTCCGCGTCGCGGCCGTCGTCGTCCATCGCGGCGGCGGGGTCGCTGATGAAGTCGTAACCGGCGACGTCCTTGTTGCGCAGCTCGCGGTGGTCGGTGCGGATGCCGGAGTCGATCACGCCGATGCGCTGGGTCGCGAGCCCGGTCGTGATGTCCCACGCGGCCTCTGCGCCGATCGCGGTGAGGGCCCACTGGTCCTCGTAGTCGTCGTCGTCGGGGACGGCACGCGTGAAGTAGATGTAGTCGGCGGAGGCGGGCGGCGCGGCGTCGTCGGCGGCGAGGCGCTCGAGCAGGCGGCGGGTGTCGGCCGTATCGAGCGCGGCGCCGTCGGCGTCGCGGACGATCCACAGCGACCACCCGGCCGGGAGGTCGCGCACGCGTTCGGTGCGGACGTCGTAGGCTCGTAAGGGCTCCACGGCGTCGGTCTCGAGGAGGACGCGGCCGGCGACGAGGGGGGCGTCCGGGCTCGGCGCGGCGCCCGCGGTGCGAGCGAGGAGGAGGCCGAGGAGGAGAAGCGCGACGCGGCGGAACATGTGCCGTCGGTCTCGTTCACGGTCCGTGCCACGTGTGGCGCGGTCGTCTCGAGGGCCTCCCACCGTGGCGCCGAGGTCTCAGTCGAGGCGGCAACTCCCCGAGTCCACACGGCGA
>JAUHYN010000501.1 GCA_030426505.1 bacterium
GCGCGTTGAGCGCGTGGACGAACGCGATCTCCGCCGGCGTCTTTTCCGCGAGGTCAGCCGGCGCGTCGGGGATCTCCAACCGAGGGATCTCGGCGTTCCGGAGGATGTCCGTCGGGCGCGGGATCTCGCCGGCGTTCGGATCGAACACCGCGCGTACGTAGTTCGACTCGACACTCGGTGGTTCGACCGCGCAGCCGAACAGGAGGGCGGTCAGGGCGATCGCGGCGCGCTTCATGACGCGCGGAGTCAAATCGATTCCAGAGTCAATGTCCATCGCCCACCCGTACGAGAGGAGGGCAGTCCACACCCGGGGCGAAGTGGTAGCCTCCTGCGTCATGTCGCTGACCGAGTCGCAGTTCGAGCTGAAGGCCGACCAGACCCTGAACCGGATGGTCGAGGCGCTCGCCGACCTCGAGGACGACGCGCTGGAGGCGGACCTGGAGAGCGGCGTGCTCACCGTCCGGGGTCCGCTACGTCATCAACAGCCACCGCGCCGCGCGCCAGATCTGGATGGCGGCGGGGGCGTCGGCTTGGCACTTCGACTTCGACGGGGAGGCCTGGATCGCCGCGAAGTCGGGTGATGAGCTGTGGGCAATGGTCGAGAAGTGTACGGGCGAGAAGCTCGGCCGCGCGGTCACCCTCCGCTGAAAATCTCGCGCGCCCGATCGATCAATCGCTCAAGCCGAGACGGAAAACGTCGAATCACCGCTCCGAAGGGGGACGGTGTTTTCTCGATGAGCAAGGCCGCGACGATCCTGGTCCTGGGTGATCCCGGGCCGTTCCGCAAAGAGCTCCTCATCCACAAGGAGATCGACGTCATCTGGGCCGAGTCGCCCGAGCACGCCGCCGACGTCCTCTCCTGCACGACCGTCGACGCGTGCATCGTCGCTCCGCAGTTCCGTGAGCGACTCGACGCGCTGAAGTCCGAGCTCATACACGTCCCGTGCATCGCGTTGCAGACGCCCGAGCGCGATCGCGAGCGCCCCGACTTCGCGTCCGTCGTCGAAGTGGAGAAAGTCGACTCCCTCGTCGCGCTCCTCTCCGAGCACACCGGTCTCCAGTTCGCGCGCTACCCGCGCGCCGACGTCCTCGTCCCCGTGTCCTTCGAGCACCACGGCCGCACCTACCAGCTCGACTCGATCGACCTGTCGCTGTCCGGCGTCGCGATCGCGAACTTCCCGCCGGCGCAGGTGGGGACGCGCGTCGATCTGATGATCGACCTCGCCGGTCACAGCCTCCAGCTCGCCGCGCGCGTCGTGCGGTGGTTCGAGCACAACGGGCTCCGCTCCGCGGGGCTCACGTTCGTCGACGTCACGGAGACGCAGCGGAAGATCATCGGCGACGCCGTGAAAGACGTCTTGCAGTGGACCGGTGACGAGCACCTCACGGTCGAGACGCTGTTCGGCGACCTCGGCCTCGAATCGGAGGCGCCCCCCGCGCTCCGCACGCTCGACATGTCGAACGCCAACGTCCCCGCGTTCGTGCTGCGCACGCAGGACCTCGAGTTGCCTCGTCTGTGCCAGGTGCTCGACGGCGAAGAGATCATCGCCCCCGACTGGCTGACCGAGTTGGCCGGAGAGCTCACCGCGGTCGAAGCGTCGGCCGCGCGCGGTCGACCGTGCCCGGCGTGGGCGCACCGCGTGCTCCGCTTGCGGCTGCACCTCGCGCACGCGAAGAGTACGACGCGCAAGGATCGCATCCCGTCGTCGTTGCTCGACGAGGCCTACCGGATGTTCGAGTCGCTGAAGGACGAGTCGGTCGGACAGAGCGGTTCGATGAAGGCGCAGCTCGGCCGAATCCGCGCGGGGCTCCTCAGGAGCATCGTGTCCGCGCGGAAGAAGCCGCTGCCGCTCCCGCGTCGCTTGCAGCCGACGAACGAAGAGCTCGAGGCCGCCGAGATCATCACCGGGCCGCTCGCGGCCTTCCGCTGAAGTCGAGCTCGCCCGCCGGATTGAATGGTTCGGCCGAGTCCCGCGTCCGAACGTCCGAGGAACGTCGCGTAAGGGTCACCCAGAAAGGGCTTGGCTCGACGCTGGATTCGTTCCAAGAGGACGCTCATGGTTCGTAAGACTGCGCTTGTCACGATTCTCGCGGGTTCGATGGGGTTGGCCTCGGTGGCTGCGGCGAAGGCGCCGGAGCACTACATCAACCCGAAGGAGAACCTGAACCCCGATCCGAACTACGCGCCCGGCGACTACGCCGCGCCCGAAGCGTTCGCGTCGCGCACTGCGTACGCCGCCGCGAAGGCGGAGCTGGCGAACGCGGAGATGGCCGGCAAGGCGGGCCGCGTGATGACGCTCGGGATCGGCGAGATCACGTTCTCGGCGGCGAAGAACAAGGACAAGTCGGTGCTCGGCTACTTCCGCAACTACTTCGGCGTCGCCGAGATGGGGAAGGGCGGGCTGAAGAAGATGACGATGCTCGTCGACATCAACTCGCTCGACACGGCAGTGCCCGGTCGCAACAACCGCATCGTCGACATCTTCTTCGAGGCCGCGAAGCCGGAGAAGGGGATGGCGACCGTCGAGTTCACCAAGTTCCAGGGGATGAACGCGAAGGTCATGAAGAAGGGCGGCACGATCACGGCGACGGGCGAGATCACGCTCAACGAAGTGAAGAAGCCGATCACCGCGAAGCTGAAGCTGAAGAAGAACGGCGCGACCTGGATGGTCGAGACGGTGGAGCCGATCAAGCTCCTCATCTCGGAGTTCGGCTACGAGAAGGCCGCGTACGCGCTCATGAAGAGCTGCAACCACTCGGCGCTCGGCAACTCGACCGACGTGAAGGTGAAGCTGTTCTTCCGCTGAGGCTCAGCCCATCATCGACTTCAGCACCCACCCCACGGCGACGCCGACCCCGAACACGATCGCGTAGATCACCGGCTGCGGCAGCAAGCTCTTGCTGACCTCGCGGGCGACCGCCGCCGCCATGTCCGCCTCCGTCACGCGCTTGAGCGGCGGCTTCGACTTCGGGGCGTCGGCCGCGGGCGCCGGTCGCTTCGTCTCCGCTTCGTCCGCGGGGACCTCGGGCTTCGCTTCGGCTTCGACTTCGGGCTCTGCTTCCGGCGCGGGCTCCGGCTCCGGCTCGGGCGCGGCGCTCTTTTCGGCGGCGTGGGCCGCGCGGATCTTGATGTTCTCGTGGAGGCCCTCGAGGCTCTGCGCGATGATCGCCTTCGCCGACGCCTCGACGAGGCGCTGACCCACGCTCGCGATGCGGCCGCCGACCTTCGCGTCCGCGTCGTACTGGATGCGCGTCCCCGCGCCCTCCTCGGACAGCGCGACGTTGGCGGTCGCGTTCACGAAGCCGGCCGGCCCGCGGCCGTCGACGAGGACCTTGTAGCCCTCGAGCTCGCGGACGTCTTCGAGCGTGACCTTCCCGTCGAACTTGCCCTGAACGGGCCCGACCTTGACCTTCAGCTTGCCGACGTACGCGCCGTCGACCAGGTCGAGCTTCTCGCAGCCGGGCATCGTGGCGGCGAGCACCTCGGGGTCGAGGATGGCCTCCCAGACGTCCTGGATCTTCGCTTCGAACAGGTAGTCGCCGTCGAGTTTCACGGCCGGAACGCTAGCGCTCGCCCGCAGCACACGCAATTGGGGCGCGCGCCCGTGCATGGGCGGCCCCGACGTGAAATGGTGGGAGCGATCTTTTTCGGCCGGCGGGCGGCCCAACCGCCGGCCCTCTGCGTAGGGACCCGCGATGAAACACCGACTCCTCCCCCTGCTCCTCTTCACGACGGCCTGTAGCGGCCTGGACGCGGGCGGCAAGAACGCCTGTATGGGCGCCGCGGACTGCTCCGACGGCCTCGTCTGCATCGAGTTCGTCTGCGGCGAGGGCTCCGCGAGCGACACGGACGGCGATGGCCTCGTCGACGAGCAGGAGATCGCGGGCTACGAGATCGTGGTCGACGACAAGGGGTTCGGCCTCGAGGTCGGCGCGGAGCTCCTGACCTCGCGCCTGGTCAACAGCGACCCGACCCTCCCGGACACGGACGGCGACGGCCTCGACGACCAGGAAGAGCTGCTCGAGCGCAGCGACCCTCGCCAGAAGGACACCGACGGAGACGGCCTGGACGACCTCGCCGAGAAGCGGCGTTGGCGCTCGAACCTGTTGTCCGTCGACAGCGACGGCGACGCGAAGAACCCGAACGACAACACACTCCCGCTCGCGGCGCTCTTCGACGGCGCCGAGGTCATGGCCGGCACCTCGCCCACGCTCGCCGACACGGACGGCGACGCCCGCTCCGACTTCGAAGAGCGCGACTCGGCCGTCCGCGATCCGCGCGTCGCAGAGATCCCGCAAGCCAACTTGCGCGTGGTCGGCGAGCTGACGGTGCAGCTCAACGTCGAGTACGCGGACGCGCAGGGCGAGGAGACGACCTACGGTGAGGAGTACTCGACGACGGAGGCGTCGAGTCAGTCGCGCTCGGACATGGAGAGCACGGCGGTCACGATCGCGGCGTCGAAGGGCGGCGAGGGCTTCTTCGACGACCTCGAGTTCAGCAAGGAGGGCGCCATCAAGTTCTTCGGCGGTCACGCGCTCGAGCTCGGGCGGCAGGGCGTCTGCCAGGCGGCGTCCGGCGGCGAGGTGAAGTTCAGCCAGAACGCGCCAGACCTCCTGAACCAGGTGACCGACGCGATCTTCGGGCTCGCCGGCGACATCTTCAACGAGACCGGCCTCGGCGCCACCGGCGCTTGCGACCCGCCGACGCCCGAGACCACGAACACCACGTCGACCACGCTCACGCGCGAGTCTTCGCGCTCCGCGACCGAGACCTACTCCGAGTACCGCACCGAGTCGCGCACGCGCACCGAAACCACTTCGAGCGGCGTCATGACGGTCGGCTTCGAGATCGAGAACATCGGCAAGTCCACCTTCACGCTCGTCAACCCGACGGTCACGGTCATGCAGTGGGTGCTCTCGCCGAGCCCGCGCTCGGAGGTCGGCTCCGGCGCGTTCCGCACGCTCGCCACGCTCTCCGCTATCGACGGCGGCGTCCTCGACGGCGCCGGGAACCGCGTCTTCACGCTCGCGCCGAACGAATCGACGATCGTGCAGATGTCCAACGACCGCGTGAACGCGGACTTCATCAAGGACTTCCTCGCGCGCCCCGAAGCGATCTTCTTCAGCCCCGCGCAGTTCGACATCTCCGACTCCGAAGGCGCCAACTTCAAGTTCCTCACCGAGGAGACCTACGGCCGCACCGCCACGCTCGTGATCGACGACGGCATCAGCCCGCCGCAGCGCTACCAGGTCGCGACCAACGCGGACCGCACCGAGGACGGACAGCTCGCCGGCGTGCGCATGGGCACCGTGCTGCAAGACATCTTGCGCGTCCCGTACGAGACGATCGAAGTCGCGCGTCAGGACGAATCGGGCGCGACCGTCATGATCGAAGAGCTCGAGTCGATCGGGAACCTCGCCAACCAGCGCGCTGCGAACCGCGGTGATCCGGAGAACGGCGTCCCCGGCGACGCCGAGGGCGTGTGGCTCATCTACGTGAAGCGCCCCGACCAGGCCGAGGCCGCGCGCCCGTTCGACGAGCTGCGGATCTTCCCCGGCGACGAGGTGCGGTTGGTCTACCTGCGCGACGTGGACGGCGACGGCGTGATGCGCCGCGAGGAAATGATCTACGGCGCCGACGACAACGATCCGGACTCCGACGACGACGGTCTCACCGACTACGAAGAGCTGAAGAAGGGTTGGCTCGTGACGATCACGTACGACGACGGCGGCGAGGCGAAGATGGTCAGCTACCGCGTCTCCTCGAACCCGACGCGCGAGGACTCGGACGGCGATGGCCTCACCGACCTCGAAGAGCGCGCGGCCGGTACCGACCCGAACAACCCGGACACCGACGACGACGGCCAGTCGGACGCTTGCGAGAACCTCCCGCTCGACACGAACGACACGGTCGAGAACGGCGCGTGCCTGCCGATCCCGAAGTTCGCGTTCATCGGGGGCGGCGGTGGCCTGACCGCGCTCGCCATCGACATCGACGGCGCGTTCGTCGACCTCATGCAGCGCGCCGGCACGTCGGCGACGCGCCCGGTCGTGACCTCGTCCGGCGCACACGTCTACGCCGGTAGCGGTCGCAACGGGAGCCGCACCGTCACCGCGTACGACTTCGACAAGGGCGCCGGCGCGCTCACCGAGAACCTGTACGAGCAGGAGGACTGGGGCAGCGGTGGACTGAAGAACTTCGAGTCGATGACGAAGCACCCGTTCCTGCCGGTGGTGTACGCGGCGAACAGCGACGGCGAGAGCGACGGCGTCTACGCGTACCGCGTCGACAACGGAATGACGCCCGGCAAGCTCGAGCGCATCAGCACGGAGCGCGGTGGCGTACAGAGCCCGAAGCACATGGTGGTGACGCGCGACGGCCGCTACCTCATCGCGATCGGTTCGGCGCGTGAGATCATGACGCTCGCGATCAACCTCG
>JAUHYN010000502.1 GCA_030426505.1 bacterium
TGCCCGTCGCTCGCGCCCGAGTGCGAGGCGCCCACCGAGACCGGCTTCGTGAACCACCTGATCCTCTCCAGCGAACCCCTCGGCGGCGAGAACATCTGGCACGAGCTCGCCGACGAGCGCGTCATCGGCGTGGACTGGCGAATGCGATTGGTCGAGCGCGGGCTGCACGAAGCGCCGTCGCCGCTGCCGATCGCGAGCTGATCGAGACATGGTCACGATCGCCGTCGACGCCATGGGAGGCGACAACGCTCCAGACGCCGTCGTGCGCGGCGCCGCGGAGGCGTCGCTGTCGACCGACTCCGAGGTGCTGTTGGTCGGCGACGAGAAGCGCATCACCGAGCTCCTCGGCCAGGTGCGGCACGACCCGGAGCGGATCCGAGTGCATGGCGCGTCGCAGGCGATCCCGATGGACTGCAAGCCGCGCGAGGCGCTCGAGGCGATGCCGGACTCCTCGTTGGTGGTGGCCACGCGGCTCGTCGCGGCGGAGGGCCACGCCGACGCGCTCGTCAGCGCGGGCAACACCGGCGCGGTGATCCTCGCGTGCGCGACCGCGTTCAAGTGCATCCCGGGCGTGCGCCGCACCGCGCTCGCGGCGGTCATCCCGACCGAGCGGCGCCGCGGCAAGAAGCAGGACCCGTTCACGCTGTTGCTCGACGCGGGCGCGACGCTGCGCGTGAGCGCGGACGACCTCGTCGGCTTCGCGATGATGGGCGCGGCCTACGCGTCGATCGTTTCGAAGAACGACAAGCCGCGGATCGCGCTGCTGTCGAACGGAACGGAGCCGACGAAGGGCACGCCGGAGATCGTGGCGGCGCACCAGACGCTGGTCGGGGTCGAGGGGATCGACTTCATCGGGAACGTCGAGGGCATCGACATCCCGCGCGGCAAGGCCGACGTGATCGTCTGCGACGGCTTCACCGGCAACATCACGCTGAAGATGCTCGAGGGCGTGTCCCAGACGGTGACGAACCTCGCCCGCTACGCGTACCGGCGGAAGGTGTCGTGGAAGCTCGCGATGTGGCTGCTGTCGAGCGGCATCAAGCGCATCAAGGAGATCACGGACTGGCAGCAGTACGGGGGCGCGCCGATCCTCGGCTTCGATCGCCTGTGCATCAAGGCGCACGGCCGCTCCGGCCCGCGCGCGATCCGCAACGCGATCAAGGTGGCGGAGCGGTGCGTGAAGCAGGATCTCGCGGGGCGGATCGAGACCCACGTCGCCGCAGCGCAGCGTCACCAGTAGAGCTGCCAGACGCCGTCGTCGAGCACGCCGTGACCCTGGAAGGTCACGCGCTCCTCGCCCTCGAACATCGGGCGGTCCGCGGCGATCTGGTGCAGGTGGAAGCCGTCGTGGATGAAGAGGTCGCCGAGCGCGTAGGGGTGATAGGTCGCGCCGGGCGGATCCGCCGGGACCGGTTCGCCGTGGGTGATCGGCCAGACGTAGAGGCCTGCGCCGGCGGCCGGCATCGCGATCGGGACGGTGAACGAGAAGCGGCGCGACGGGTCGGCGTTGGGGGACGTCTTCCAGTCGAGGTGCTCGTGCTGCAGGTCGTAGTGCAGCTTCGGTGACAGCTCCGAGAGGCGTTCGTGCCACCGGAAGATGTGGAAGCCCGGCGGCGCGTACGCGGTGGTGATTGCGGCGGGCGCGCCGAGGGCCGCCTCGACCGCGGCGGTGAGGCGCTCGTAGAGCCAATCGAACTCGCGGTGCAGCGCGCGGCGGGCGCGCGTGGCGCGGGTGTAGTACTGGCGCACGCCGTCCGTCGGGATGTCGAGGTAGGCGGCGGCGCCGAGCGTCGCGGACGGGAGCTCGGGGTGGCGCGGCGTCCAGTACCGGCGGAGCGCATCGACCGCGGCGCGGGCGCGCGCGCAGTCGTCGGCGTCGAGGAGCGGGTGCGCGGTCGGCGGCACGAGCAGTATCTTCGCCGAGGTCGCGCGGCGGGTCGACCGGGGCCGGGCGTCGGAGCCGGGGCTCGCGCGTGCTAACTTCCGCGGCGTGCGGACGCGCGCGGGCATCGTGGTCTCGGCCGTACTCGCCACGCTGGCCGCGCCCGTGTCCGCCGCGGAGCCGGGCGGGCCGACGCTCGAGCCGACCGCGGCGAGCCTCGACGTCCTGATCCCGATCGTCACGGCCCACGGGACGACGATCGAGCGCCGCCGCGAAGCGATCGTGCGCGGGATGCGGCCGCTGATCCCTGTCGTGACCGCGCACGGGACGATCGTGGAGTGGCACGCGGACGAGCGGCGGCGGGTCGCAAGCGGCGTGAGCGCGGCGGACCGCGGAGCCGCGACGGCCGACACGACGACGGACGGACCCGCGACGAGCGGACACGCGACGACAGGCCCCGCCACGACCGAAGACGCTCACGACGCGGCGCCCGGCGGGCCATCGAGGGCCGGCGGCGAACGCGCCCCGACCGGGCGCTCGGCGTCAGGCGTCACCTCGACCACCGCGCCCGACCGCGGGACACCGACGCCGAGCGCGACCGCCGCAGCCGCCACCGAGCCCGCCTCCGCGCGGCCCCGCCCTCCGGTGTCGTTCGCGCTCCGCTACGAGGCCGGCTACTTCGGCCCGGGCGAAGTGAACGCGGAGCTCACCGCGCTGAGCGACATCGCGCCGTCGATGGTGCTGCTCGGCGGGCTCGGGTTCGCGTTCGAGTTCCGCCCGGTCGAGTTGCTCGGGCTGTCGGTCTCCGCGAACTACCTGCTGTCGCCGCCGGCGACGGTCGACGAGGAGGTCCACTACCTGCACTCGGTCGCCGGCACGGTCGCGGCGCGGCTCTACATCCCGACGGTGGATCGCCTCGACATCGCGATGGGCGTCGAGGGCTCGATTCACTGGGCGGGCTACCGCGGGCGGAGCGGGGTCGGGCCGGGGATCGTGTGGCGGTTCGGGGTGCAGCTCGTCGACCCGGACCTGCCCGCAGTGCTCGCGACGATCTTCATGCGCCGCGCGCACGTCGACGCGGACGGGTTCGAGATCGATCTCTCCGGGATCGGCGTGATGGCCGACTTCTCGTTCGATCTCTGACCCGCCGCGCCCTCCGGACTCACAGCGCGTCGACGGAGTTCAAGAGCTCGGGACGAAAGTCCCCGCGCACGCGGATCAGCGGCCGGAACCGCGCGCCGCGGCGCGCCTGCACGAGGGTCGCGCTCGGCTTCACGAGCTCGCCCGACAACTGCACGTCCGAGAACGACACCACCGTCTTGCGCTTGTAGACCACCTGGTCTTCGCGAGGCGCCTCCTCCTGGGCCACCGCGGCGCCCGCGGGGAGGGACAGAGTCAGGGTCAGCATCCAAGCGTACGGTCTCATCATGTTGGTTTGGTGCTTCGAAGGTCGCGAAGCCTTACAGAATCGAGTTAACTATCCCGCCGGTGGCCAAGAAGTCGGACGTCATCTGGAACGAGCTGAGCCTCGTTCTGCAGTCGGGGAAGCCCAAGGAGATCGCCCGACACCTGCACCTGCTGTCGAAGCAGTCGCTGCACCCGCTCTTCCGCGCCGCGCTCGACGCGCAGATCCTCTGGAACGAAGGCGCCATCACCCAGGCCCTCGAAGAGCTCGAGTCCGCGCAGAAGACCCGCAAGCTCGGACCGCACGAGGTCCTGATGCTCGGCCTGATCCTCTACGAGAAGGAGGACTACGACGCGGCCGAACCGCACCTCGACGCCGCCTTCGAACGCGGCGTCGAAGACGGGCGCCTCGTGCTCGCGCGAGCCGGCGTCCAGATCCAACGGAAGAAGTACACGGCCGCGCGGAAGATCCTTCACACCTCCCTCAAGGCGCAGATGAACCAGTGGCGCGCGTGGCTGCTCCTCGGTGAAGTCGAAGTCCTCCGCAAGGACCTCCGCGCCGCCGCCGATGCCTTCCTCGCCGTCACGCGCCTCGCGCCGAACTTCGAGGCCGGGTGGACCCACGCCGCGGGCATCCTCGTGGACCTCGGCTTCCCCGACCGCGCCACCGAGCTGTTGCGTCGCATCGCGGACACACGCCCGAGCTTCGTCTCCGCGCAGCTCGCGCTCGCGCAGGTGCTCCAGAACCAAGGCGAGTTCAAGGAAGCGCTGCAACGGCTCCGTACCGTCGGCCGCTACGCGATGGAGCCGACGATGCTGCTCGAGATCGCCGAGATGATGTTGAAGCTCCAGGAGTACCAGGACGCCGCCAACATCCTGAACCGCGCGCAAGAGCAGGCGCAGCACCAACCGAAGATCTGGTTCTTGCGCGGCGAGCTCGCCAGCGCCGCCGGCCGCGAGGGCCGCGCCAACGCGATCCAACACTACCGAGAGGCCCTGTTGCGCGACCGCGAATACAAGCCGGCGCGCGAGCGTCTCGATGCGTTACTCGCGGAGATCTGAACGCGAAATGGGTGGCCTTCGCGCCGCCTCGAACCTACGCTCCGCGCCGTGGCCCGTCGCCGCAAGTACGCAAGCGCCTCACCCCCCGCGCCGATCGACCTCAACCCGAAGCCCGACCCCGTCCTCGACTTCCCGAACCGCCCGTTCGGCGAGCTGACCCCCGACGACTACGCGCGCCTCGGCTTCATCTGCGGTCTCGAGGTGCATCAGCAGCTCGACACGGAGCGCAAGCTCTTCTGCCGGTGCCCGTCCGGCATCAAGACCCGCGAGGTCGACGCCGAAGTCCTCCGCCACATGCGCCCCACGCTCTCCGAGCTCGGTGAGTACGACGGCTGCGCGCTGATGGAGTTCAAGACGAAGAAGGAGATCCTGTACCTCCTCGCACACGGCCTCGTCTGCACGTACGAGATGGACGACACCCCGCCGTTCGAGATCGACCCCGTCGCCGTGAAGCGCGCGCTCGAGGTGTCGGCGATGTTCGACATGAACCTCGTGACCGAGCTCCAGGTGATGCGGAAGCAATACCTCGACGGCTCGATCCCCACCGGCTTCCAGCGCACCGCGATGGTCGCGATCGGCGGCGCGATCCCGATGCGTGAGAGCGAGCTCGGCCGCGACCGCCTCCTCCGCATCCGCCAGCTCACGCTCGAGGAAGACAGCTGCCGCGAGGTCCGCGACTACGGCCACAACATCATCTTCCGCACCGACCGCCTCGGCACGCCACTCATCGAGACGGTGACCGAGCCGGACCTCGTCACGCCGCACGACGTCGCCGTCGGGGGCCGCCTGATCGCCGCCGTCGCGCGCGCGACGGGGCGCGTCCGCCGCGGACCGGGCGCGGCGCGCCAGGACGTGAACGTCTCGATCGCGGGGAGTCGCCGCGTGGAGATCAAGGGCGTCCCGAATCACCGCGTGCTCCCGCGGCTCGTCCACAACGAGGCGTATCGGCACCTCGAGTTGCTGCGCATCCGCGAGGCGATGCGCGAGCGCGAGCTCACCGAGGCGTCGTTCGCGATCTCGGACACGGAAGACGCGTGGGCGTCGCCGCTCGTCGCCGACGCGCGACGCATCCTGCGCGGCGTCGACTACCACCCGATCCTCGACGCGCAAGCGCAGCGCGAGATGATCATCGCGGTGCGCCTCCCGCGCTGCGCCGGGTTGCTCTCGCACGCGACGCAGCCGGGGCACGACTTCCTCCACGAGATCACGGAGCGCGTCCGCGTGATCGCGTGCCTCACCGCGCCGTTCCTCATCTCTTCGGACACGCACGCCGGCGCGTTGTCGTCGACGGTGTGGCAAGAGCTCCGCTCCGCGACCGGCGCCACCCGCGACGACGCGATCGTGATCGTGTGGGGCCCCGAAGACGACGTGGACACCGCCGCGCGTGAGATCTTGATCCGCGCCGCGGACGCCACGGTCGGCGTGCCGTCGGAGACTCGCCAAGCGCACGACGACGCGACGACCGGCTTCGAGCGGATCCTCCCCGGCCCGGAGCGAATGTACCCGGACACCGACACGCCGCCGCTCCCGATCCCGGACGTGTGGCTCGAGGAGAACGCCGCGCAGATGTCGCCGCGCCCGTGGGAGCGCGAGGACCGCTACATCGCGGACGGCGTGACGCCCGCGTTGGCGCGGCAGCTCGCGTCGGCCGTGCAAGCCCCGACGTACGAAGCGCTCGCGCCGAAGACGAAGGACGCCGCGGTGCGGTTGGCCGCGATCCTCGTCGGTCGACTGCGCCGCCTCGACAACATCGATCCCGCGAAGGTCGCGCCCCTCGTGCGCGCGGTCGAAGACGGGACGCTCCGCCCCGAGGCCCTCGACTACGCGTTCGTGCGCGTGCGCAACGGCGCGAAGCCGGCCGAGGTGCTCGAGTCGTATCGGATCGTCGAGGATCCGGAGCCGCTGCTCGCGGCGGCCGTCGCGAAGGTGGAGGCCGCGAAGGCGGACCTCGCGACGAAGGACCCGGCGGCGCGCAGCCGGTGGGCGATGGGGTTGGTGATGCCCGAGCTGCTCGGGCGCGTGGCGATCGACGCCGTCGAGAAGCGCGTGCGGGAGGCCGTGTGAGCGATCCGAAGGAAGACTACAAGGGC
>JAUHYN010000503.1 GCA_030426505.1 bacterium
GGCGCTTCTGCACCTTCTTCATCGACTCGGTGAGGTCGTTACAGCGCGTCGGGCAGTGCGTGAAGATGAAGTTGGCGACCCAGATCTTCCCGACGAGCTCGCGCGATCCGAACTCCCGACCGAACTGATCGGTGAGCTGGAACTCGGGCATCGCGTAGAGGACGGGCGGCGGATCGCGGGGCGGATCCGCCAGCATCGCGCGGCCGATGTGGAAGCCGAACGCGACGGTGAAGAAGACGACCCACGACCACGGTGAGCCGACGATCGCCGCCACCCGCGATTGGATCGCGGGGACTTTGGGGGCGTCGACGGTCACCGTGTCCGAGGTCATGCGAGACTCAGTAGCTGAAGTCGGCCGTGCCGTTGCCGCCGGCGACCTTCACCTTCGCGGTCTTCTCGCCGAGCGTCTTGTGCCAGAACACGAGCTCGTACTCGCCGTCCTTCAGGTCCTTCGTGGGGATGTCGAACGAGCCGTCCGCGCCGCTGGTGGCGAAGAAGGGGTGCGGGAGCACGCCGACGAAGGCCTCCATCCACGAGTGGACGTCGCACTTGATCGGCACCATCACCTGCTCCTTCTTGAACTTCTTGGTGATCTTCTGACCCTGCTTCGGCATGGCCTGGTTGAACTCACCGCGCTTCGCGAAGGCGTGGACGTTGTGCAGCGTCGGGTCGCTGTTGATGATCTCGATCTTCTGCTTGGTCATCACGCCGAGCACCTTCGGGATGTAGCGGCAGCCCTTCTGGTCGAGCTTCGCGGTGCCGGTCGGCTTGTACTTCCCCTTCGGCGCGTTCTTCACGTACACGAACACGTCCTGCACCTTGCCGCCGTTGACGACGAGGTCGTTCGCCTTGGCGTCGGGGGAGAGCTTCTTGCACTTGGGATCGGAGCTCATGTCGATCGGCTTCGCCGCCGCCGCCTTACCCTTGTAGGAGACGGAGCCCTTGATGCCGGCCTCGGCCGAGGCAGTGGTGACGAGGAAAGCAGCCGAACAGAGAAGCAGAGTGGTCTTTCGCATGGCGGTTACAAACTCCCAGTGTGGTGAGGTGTCAAGCGCTGGGACGCGATCTCGCGACCCCGCATTCATCGGTTGTGGCGATCGATCCGTTTTGGTTGGGTGAGGGCGACCGCCGTGGGGACCCCAGTCGCAGAGGACGCACCCGGACCTGAGGAAGTCCCCCGTAAGCTCGCGCGCGCGGAGACCTTCGACGACGTCAAGGATCGCCTCTCCTGGCTCGAGCGCTTCAACATCGCGTTCGTCCGCGCGACGTTCGAGCTCCGCTGGCTCAACCGCTTCCTGCTGTGGGGGCAGCGCGTGCCGGGCGTCTTCTGGGTCCACCACTGCACGAAGCACATCCGGCACGTGGTCGGGATCGAGCGCGTCGCCGGCCTCGACGCGGGTCAGGGCGTGGTCCTCGCGTCGAATCACCGCTCGTTCTTCGACATGTTCGTCGTGAACATGGTGCTGTACCGGCACGGCTTCCGGCAGCGGCTGCTGTTCCCGGTGCGCTCGAAGTTCTTCTACGACAACCCGCTCGGCATCCTCGTGAACGGGATCATGAGCTGGTTCTCGATGTACCCGCCGATCTTCCGCGACAAGAAGCGCATCTCGCTCAACCACATCGCGATGACGGAGCTCGCGCGCGCGCTGCAGCTCGAGAGGCGCGGCACCGGGATGCACCCGGAGGGGCGCCGGAACCTGAACCCGGATCCGTACAAGCTCCTGCCGCCGCAGGCGGGGATCGGGCGGCTGATTCACCTCGCGCGCCCCAAGGTGATCCCGGTGTTCATCAATGGGCTGGGTAACGATCTCTACCAGCAGATCAAGGGCAACTTCACGAAGCAGGGGACGCCGATCGTCGTGGTGTACGGCGAGCCGGTGGACTTCGGTGATCTGCTCGACGAGCCGGCGACCGCGAAGACGTTCCGGGCGATCGCGGAGCGCGTGACGGAGACGATCGAGCGGCTGGGCGAGGAGGAGCGCGCGTATCGGGCGGGGTTGGGCTGAGTAGCCGGAGGTTGCTACGGCCTAGAATTGATGGTGGAACCGACGGACGCCCTCGCCGACGAGGACTTCCGTCTCGTACGGCTCCTTGCCCGGGGCGAGCGGGACCAGCTTCACCATGCGGCGGCCGCGGGCGACCGCGATGCCCATGGCGGGGGTGCGACCGACTTTGGCGCCGTCGATGAAGACGTCCGCGACGACGGTGGCGGTGACGTCCATGCGGCCGTCGGCGCTGTCGGGTTTGAAGGTCTTGCCGCCGCACTTCAGCGTGACTTCGACGGGGACGACGGTCGCGCGCTCGAGTTCGACGGTTTGTTCGTGCGGGGCGCAGCCCTCGTACTCGAGCTCGAGGCGGGCGCGGCCCGGGCGGAGGCCGGCGACGGTGACGGGCGTGGTGCCTTTGAGCTTGCCGTCGACGCGGAGTGCGGCGCCGGGGGGGACGGAGGCGACGTCGAGGAGCGGCGGGAGGCGGCGCGTGTCGACCTCCATGACTTCCGCCGCGCCCTCCGCGAGGTCCATGCGGACGCGGTGGACGATCGTGCCGTCCTCGCGTTGGAGGATGAAGTGGTGCTTGCCGGCGGCGAGCCCGGTGATGGTCGCGGGCGTCTTCTGTTCGGTGGAGCGGCCGTCAACGATCACGTCGAAGCCGGGTGGCTTCGTCCGTAGGATCACGCTCGACGAGCCGGCCTTCTTCACCAGCTCGATCGTCTCGATGCGCGCCTCGCCGTCCTCGATCGTGACGGGGCGGATCACCGTCTCGTAGCCCTCGGCCTGGACGGTGAGCACGTAGGTGGAGGGCGCGAGGTTGTCGAGCGTGAACGGCGTCTTGTTCGCGACGACCTTCCCGTTCATCAAGACCTCCGCGTTCGCGGGGGTCGCTTCGATCGTCACCGAGCCGGGCTTCGGCTTCGCGAGGTTCAGCCACACGATTCCGACGATCGCGACCAACAACAGCACCGAAAGCGCGCCGATCAACACCGCGGCCCACGTGGGGAGGCCGCCCTTCTGCGGCTGCGGAGGGAGCGGTTGCGGTGTCAGCGAGAGGCCCGGGACCTGCGGCGCCATCTGCGCCGTCTGCAGGTTCATCGGCGAGGCTTCGAGCGCCGAAGGGAATCGCGTGGGGGGCTGGAGGACCTGCTCCTGGAGCCCGGCGGCGACCTCGGTCGGGATGTCCGCGCGCCCGGAAGTCGCGCGCTCGGCGGGCTCGTCGAAGTCCTTGAAGTGGATGTTCTTGTAGCGATCGAGGCGGCCCTTCTCCTTCTCGATCTCCTCCTTGAAGTGCTGCTGCATGTAGCGCTGCAGATCCGTGCGCGCGAACGGTTGGTTCGTCGCGAACAGGTAGCGCTGGAGGTCCTCCGCCATCTCGCTCGCCCAGCGGTAACGATCCTCGCGGTTCTTCGCGAGCGCCTTCATCACGATGCGCTCGAGGTGCGGAGACAGGTTCTTGTTGAGGCGCGTCGGCGGGACGAGCTCCACGTTGCGGACCTTCTCGAGCGTCGAGAAGTCCGACTCGCCGAGGAACAGGCGATCGCCGACGACCAACTCGTACAGCACGACGCCGCACGCGAAGATGTCGGAGCGGTTGTCGAGCTCGATGCCGCGGACCTGCTCCGGCGACATGTAGCCGAACTTGCCCTTGAGCACGCCGGCCTGCGTCTTCGACACCTTGTTCGCGGCGCGCGCGATGCCGAAGTCGATGACCTTCACCTCGCCTTCGAACGAACACAGGACGTTCTGCGGGGAGACGTCGCGGTGGACGAGGCTGATGTCGTTGCCTTCCTGATCCTTCTTGCGGTGCGCGGCGTCGAGGCCCTCGCACACCTTCTGCATGATGTGGCAGCTCATCGCGATCGGGAGCAGCCGGTTGCGGTTGCGCGCGCGATCCCACATCGACCTGAGGTCGACGCCGGACACGTACTCCATCGCGATGTAGTAGGTCTCGTCCTGCTTCCCGAGGTCGTAGACCTGCGCGATGTTCGCGTGCTGCAGCTGCACCGCGAGTTTGGCTTCGTCGACGAACATGTCGATGAAGTCCTGGTCCGCCGCGATGTTCGGGAGGATGCGCTTCAGCGCGACGAGGCGTTCGAACCCCTCGACGCCGGAGCTCTTCCCGCGGAAGACCTCCGCCATACCGCCGACGTTGATTCGGTCCAGGAGGATGTAGCGCCCGAACTTCTCGGGTCGTGGCTCCGGGAAGACGCCCACCGGCCGGGAGTATAGCCCGTCATCCGATCAATAGCTGGAAAGCGGCGATGCCCGCGATGCACCCCGTGAGGAGCGCCGCCGTGAGGAGCAGCGTGGCCCCCGCGAGCCCCACCGACACGGGCTCGGACGGATCCGGCATGTACTGCACCGTGGGCTGCCGCGAGGCGCGGGCCTTCGGCGAGGGCTTCTTCAGCGCGAGCTTCTGCGAGTGCGACGCGCTCGAGGGGGCGTCCGCCGGGACGCGATAGACACGAACGCCGCGCGACGACTTGGCGCCCCGCACGAACGGCGTATCCGCGTCGTGGCGGGGATTCGGCGCGATCGGGGCGCGGGCCTCGGGCGTGACGACGCCGGCGGGTCGTCGCGTCTGCGGCGTGGGGCTGGGCGGCGCGTGGACCACGCGCTGGGCGTGGCTCGGCGGAGCCGCGTCGGCGCGGCGGGCCGACGCGAGCCGCGGCTCGGACTCGGCGGAGTGCCCGCTCGGGGTGCGCGCCTCCTCGAGGCGGACGACGCCGCGCGCCAAGCCGAAGGCGCGCGGGCGGCCGCCGCCGGGGAGGCCGACGGTCGGGGCCTCGTCGGGCCAATCCGAAGCGCCGTGGACGTGGACCGGAGACGGGCGCGGCGCGCCGTAGCGCGTGACGTCGGACCGCGAGCCGCCGCGGTACACGGCGTGGACGTTCGACCCGCCGACCATCGACTGGGGGAGCGTGTCCTCCGCCTGCGTCGTCGGACTCGGGAGGGCGATCGTCTCGTGGTTCGACATCGAGGATCAGGATGCGGGGCGCGGGCGGCCACCACAATTACGGGCGCGGGGTAAGGATTCGGATCACGCCGAGCGGAGCGCGGAGGCCGGGTTCGCCCTCGACGCGGAGACGGCGGGGACCGCCGCACCGATCCAGGCGGCCACCGGCCCGAGCAGCGCGGCGCCGCCGAGGAGGAGCGGCGAGAGTGCGACGACGTGCGCCGGCTTGAACGGGATGTCGGGGAGCGTGGCGAGGATCAGTGCGTCGAGTGCGAGCGCGAGGCCCGCGCCGAGCGCGACGCCGAGGAGGCCGCCCCCGATCCCGACGAGGGTCGCCTCGATCCACACGAGCCGCGAGAGATCCCGGCGGCGCGCGCCGAGCGCGCGGAGGATCGCGAGCTCCTGTCGCCGCTCCGCGATCAGGAGGAAGAACGTCTGCGCGATCCCGAACGCCGAGAGCAACAACAGCGCGCCCGCGAACAGACCGCCGAGCGCACCGACCACCGCGAGCGCGGCGCCGATGATCTTCGGCGTCTCGTCCACGGCGAGTCCCGCGCGCTCGATCGCCTTCGTCACCGCGCCCACCTGCCCCGGACCGGTCGTCTTCACGTACGCGCCCGTGATCGGCGAAGGCTTCTCCGCGATCGCGGCGTTCCACCGCTCGAGCGCGGGCGCGGGGACGGTGATGCCGACCAGGTTCGCCTTGTCCGAGAAGCCGACGATCTGCGCGGTGCGCCGCTGCACCTTCGCGGGGTTCGGCGTGCCGCTCGCGTACGACTGCCCGAGCGTGAGCAGGAACTCGAAGCCGACCACGGCCTCTTCGGTGAGCCGCGGCTTCTCGATCGAGGGCGCGACGGTCGTGTTGTAGAGATCGAGCAGCCGGCGCGCGACGAGGACCGGCACCTTGCCGTCGACCTCGTCGACGAACGCGTAGCCCTCGGCGACGTCGCCCGCGACGAGCTCGGGATCGAGGCCGGTCGCGAAGACGTCGGTGCGCATGCGGTGGCCGATGAAGCCCTCGCCGCCCTCCGCGCGCATGGGGAACGCGGCGCCGAGCACGCCGTGGACGGCGCGCACGCCGTCGATGCGTTCGAGCGACTTCACCGCGTCCGCGTCGAGCTTGCCGCCGCCCTCGAATGCGAGGAACCCGACGCCGACGGTGCGCGGCTTCACCTCGAGCACGTCGAGCGGGAGGCGAGGAAGCAGCGGCTCCACGACGCCTTCGTAGATCCCGAGCGCGATGCTCGAGAGGAGCACGAGGACCGTGATGCCGGACGCGACGGCGGAGACCACGACGAGGAGGCGGCGCTTGCTGCGCGCGAGGTCGCTCTTGATGAGGGCAGCGAGTCTCACGTGGTGCCTCGGTGGATTCGGTTTTCGTTCGTGATCTCTGTTCCCGGTTCCGGCTTTCGGCTTCTCCGTGTCCGCGGCCCGCGCGCATCGCGAACCGAGGAGCCGGAAGAGGAACGGGGGATACGAATGGC
>JAUHYN010000504.1 GCA_030426505.1 bacterium
GAGGGGCTCTCGCACCAGCAGATCGCCGACGCCGTGCAGCTCCCGCTCGGGACCGTGAAGTCGCACGTGAAGCGCGGGCTCGAAGCCGTGCGCGCCACGCTGCTCACCGAGCAAGACAGCTTGCTCCTGGAGACGCAGACATGAGCGACCGTCTCCTCGACCTGCTCACCGAACAGACGGAGCGCCCGCTCTCCGCGCAGGAGCGCGCGGAGCTGGAGACGCTCGTCGCGCGCGAAGCGAACTGGCGCTCGGACGACTTCGAGCTCGCCGCGGCGGCGACCGCGGTCGCGCTGCTCGAGCGACAAGAGCCGATGCCCGAGGCGCTCAAGGAGCGCGTGATGGACGAGCTCGTCGGGGACGACGTGCTCGCGGGCGACACCGTCCAGTTCCCGGCGCAGAGGGCCGCCGGTGGGGACAAGCGCCGTCGCCCCGGGCCGCGCCCGGCGCGTCGCGCGCGGCCGTACGGGTGGATCGTGGCGGCGGCGGCGCTGATCCTCCTCGCGGTGGTGATCGGGTGGCCGAAGCCGAAGCCGCCGACCGCGATCGAGCTGCGCGCTCAGATGATGAAGCAGTCGGACGTCGTGAAGATGGTGTGGGCGAAGGGCGAAGATCCGCTCTCGCCGGCGACCGAGGGCGACGTGGTCTGGGATCCGCGTCAGCAGATCGGCTTCATGCGGTTCAAGGGCCTCGCGAAGAACGACCCGAAGACGCTGCAGTACCAACTCTGGATCTTCGACGGCACGCGAAGCGACGCGTACCCGGTCGACGGGGGCGTCTTCGACATCACCGCCGAGGGGGACGTCGTGGTGCCGATCGAGGCGAAGCTCCCGGTGTTCGAGCCGACGCTGTTCGCGGTGACCGTGGAGAAGCCGGGCGGCGTGGTGGTGTCGAAGCGCGAGCGGATCGTGGTGCTCGCGAAGGTGCAGGGGTGAGCCAGCTCAGAAGCTCCGGCGCGCCGAGCTGATTCGCAGAGAGTCGACGCGCCCGCCGCGGAGCGGCCAGTCGAGGTTGTTCGTCATGCCCGGCGCCGAGTCTTCGCTGGTGGCGCCGATGACGAGCGGGTCGTTGTTGCCGGCCATCCCGCCGTTCGTGACGCCGCCGCAGACCACGTTGTCGTTGCAGTTGGTGCCGCGGTAGCCGACGAGGCCGCCCTGCGTGGAGCCGTCGCCGTCGACGTACAGGTCGAGTCCGCCGGTCCCGAAGTTCACGCCGATGACGACGAACTGGTTGGCGGCGATCGGGTTCGCGGAGCATGCGCGGACGGTGGAGAAGCCGGTCTCGCGCTCGACGATCACGGTGCCGTCGCAGGCGATGCCGATCCGGATCTCACCCGCGTCGTTGCCGAACGAGCTGCGCGAGAAGACGAAGCGCGGGCGGTTCGAAGTCACGCTGTCCACACGGACGAGCGCTTCGATGGCGCCGTCGTCGAGGTCGAACGCGTTGTCGTCGGGGATCACGACGTAGCCGCCGACGCTCGAGCTGCTCCCGAACGAGAGCGCCTGGCCGCACCCGACCGCGCCGTTGTCGTAGTTCGTGCTGACCTCCGTGCCGTCGTGGTTGCCGGTGACGTCGTCGGCGTTGCCGTTGAACGTGTAGAGCGCGACCGTGTCGGCGTCGGCGGTCATCGGGCAGATGGGTTGGATGACGCCGCCGTCGCGTTCGACGCCGCCGTCGCGTTCGACGCCGCCGTCGCGCTCGACGCCGCCATCACGCTCGACCCCGCCGTCGCGATCCACCCCACCGTCGCGGTCGAACCCGCCGTCGCGCTCCACGCCGCTGTCGGGTCCGCCGTCGCGCGGTCCACCGTCCCGTACGGGGCCTGCGTCGCGCGGTCCGCCGTCGCGCGCGGGCCCGGCGTCGCGGTCGTCGTCACCGCCGTCGCGCACCCCGGCGTCTACGCCGGAGTCGACGGGGGGCCCGCCGTCGCGGTCCTCGCCGTCGGCGAGCGCGAGGTCGAAGATGTTGCAGGCATCCGGGCTCGCGGCGAACGTGTCGGCGCCGCGGACGATCGCGGAGCCGCCGCCCATGGAGCCGGTGTGTCCGGTGACCTCGACCTCGAGATCGAACGCGCCGTCCGGGGTGCCGGAGAGGTCGACCGCGAGGGCCGCGACGCCGTCGTCGAGTGCGTCGGCGACGTCGAAAGCGCGCTGGTACCGCGCGCCGCCGTAGCCGAGCGTCACGACGAGCGACTGCACGCGCGTGTCGGTCGTGCGGACGCGGAGCTCCATCGCGGCCGGCTCCCCCTCGCAGACGTCGGGTGCGCAGCCGGCGAGGTGCGCCGCGGCGCCGAGGAAGACGATCGTTGCGGCGAGTCTCACAGGCGCCCCCAGTCCGAAGTGCTCGACCGCGGGAGCTCGCCGGTCGGCAGCGTGTCGTCGCCGCCGGTCGTCCCGGCCACGACGCCGATCGCGACGACCGCCACCACGGCGCCGCCGACGCCGGCCCAGAACCACCACTGCTCCGTGAGCGGCCGGTCCTCGGCCGCGCCCGTGGTCGAGGCCGTGACCGGGGGCTCGGACGCTACGCGCGGCGACAGATCGATCGGCGGCGTGGTCGCGATCGGCTCGGCCTCCACGAGCGTGACTTCGAGGACCTCGAGCTGCCCGGCGCGCACGTCGACGCGCTGTTCGAAGTCCTTGCGGCCCTCCTTCGAGACGACGATCAGGTGCGTCCCCGGGTCGACCGGAATGCGCCAGCCGTTGCGCCACGGTGCGCGCCAGCTCCCGACCGTGACGGTCGCGCCCTCGAGATCTCCGGAGAGCTCGACGCGCGCGACCTTCTTCTCGAGCTCGCGCGCGCGCGCTTCGATCTTGCGCAGAACGGCCGGCTTCGAGGTGCCGCGCGCCATGAAGATCTCGTAGTGCCGCACCGCCTGCGCCGGGCGCCCCGCGGTGCGGTGGGCCTCGGCGAGGTTCACGTGGATCTTGGGGCTGCGGTACGCGCGCAGCGCCTCCTGGAACTTCTCGATCGCCTCTTCGGCCTCGCCGCGCTCGAGGAGCGTGTTGCCCTGGTCGACGAGCATCCGCGCGCGCGTGCGCGCCGCCTCCTCCGACTCCTGCGTCCACGCGGGCGACGCGATCGATACGAGCCCTGCGACGAGAGCGATTCGAGAGGGGCGCATCACAGATCTTCTCCGTCGAAGAGGATGACTTCGTTCTTCTTGCGCGTCCGCTTTTTGGCCTCGCGACGGCTTCGCCGACGTCGGCGCCGCTTCTCGACCTTCTTCGTGCGCGGCTCCGCTTCGGACGCCGCGGCTTCGGGCGGCGGCGCCTCGCGTTCGAGCTTCACGCGCACGACGCGATCGGTCGCCGCGTCGACGACGATCATCTGCGGCGCGTGCCCGGGCGCCTGGACCCGGACCACGTGCTCGTCCTCGGAATCGCGCGGGACGTCGAGCGCGCCGGTGTACGGGCGACCGTCGAGGAGGATCTGTGCGCCCGGCGGCGACGCCTCCACGCGCAGCGAGATCGTCTCGGGCTTCGGCGGGGCCTCGGGCGCCGCCGCCGCGAGCGGGCGGGGCGCGACGAGCTCCGGGTCGTCGGTCGCGGCTTCTTCCGTCGCGTCGTCGTCGGGCGCTTCGGTGACCGCCTCGTCCGTCACCGGTTCATCGGCGGGTGCTTCGGTCGCGGGCGCCTCCGCCGAAGCGACGGGCTCCGGCGCGTCACCGGACGGCCACAGCACGAAGATCGTCCCGAGGAGCAGCACGGCCGCAGCGGCCAGCGCGATCACGCGCGTGCGGCGCGCGTTCTGCTCTTCCGCGGCGATCGCTCCGAAGTCTTCGTCCGAACGCGACTCGGCCCAGGGCGGATCGTCGTCGTCGGGCTCGAACTCGGCCTCGGCGATCGGCGCGGCGTCCAGCGGCGCCGCCGCCTCGGCTTCGGTCTCGGCCGGCAGGGGGTTCGGGACCCGCTTGGTGTCCTCGGGGCCGATCTCCTCGACGTCGGCGGCGTCGACTTCGACGACGTCGTCGGTGCGGATCAACGCGGTCGGCTCCGCCGGCGTCTTCGTCGGCTTGGTGTCCTCGGCCGGGATCGCGACCTGGGGCGCCGCCGCGAGAGGGATCGGCCCGGTGTCGCGAATGAGCGCGGTCTGGACGTCGCGCTGCGAGAACTTCGGGATCGGCCCGCTCGGCTTCGTGGTGTCCGAGGAGAAGACGAGCTCGGCGCGCGTCGCGCCGATCGTGTCGTCGACCGTCGCGTCGGGATCGTTCGCGTTCGACTCGGCCTCCGCCAACGGCGCCGCGTCCGCGAGCGCGGTCTTCGCTTCGGCCTTCGCCTCCGGCTTCGATGCGGCGTTCGCGTTCGCTTCGGCCTCCGCCAACGGCGCCGCGTCCGAGTCGGCCTTCACCTTCGGCGTCGACGCGGCGTTCGCGTTCGCGTTCGCCTCGGCCTTCGCCAACGGCGCCGCTTCCGCGAGCGCGGTCTTCGCTTCGGCCTTCGCCAACGGCGCGGCGTCCGCGTCGGCCTTCGGCTTCGACGCGGCGTTCGCGTTCGCTTCGCCCTCCGCCTTCGGCGCCGCGTCCGCGAGCGACGTCTCCGCTTCGGCCCTCGCGTCGGTGGCCTTCGGCTTCGCCCCTGTCTGGGCTCCCACCTTCGGAGCCAGCGATTTCGCGGTGGCGTCCCCCGCCTCGATCGCGTCCGCATCCGTGGCCTGCGATTTCGTCGAGGTACCCGCGGGCGCGACGGGCGTCGCCTCGGCGACCTCCTTCGCGGCTGCGTCTGCTCCCACCGAGCGGGTCGGCTCCGCGTCGGCCTTCGCTTCGACGTTCGGCTCCGGTTTCGCCTCGTCGTCGCCGCCCCCGAACAGCGCGTCCACCGCCGCGCCGATCGCGTCCTCCGCCGCCTCGATCGGGCCCTCGCCGTCGGCGGCCGCGTCAGCGTCCAGCTTCTCGAGGGTGGGCGTCTCGGCGGCGACCGGCGAGATGCGGATGCCGCTCTCGCCCCGGCGCGTCCGCGGGAGTCGATCCTTAGCCTCCGACGCCTTCCGCACCGGCACCGCCACGAGCGCCGGGTGCTCCGACTTCTTCGCGACGCCCTCGCCCCGCGACCGCGGGAGTCGCGTGACCTCCGGCGCGTCCGATTCGAACTCCTCAGCCGCCGGCGATGACGCTCCGACGCGCGGCGCGTTGGCCGGGTCCGCGACGTTCGCCTCGTCCGGGTTCGTCACGACGGCCGCGGCGCTCGGCGATGCGGTGCGTTCGCCGGGCTCCTCGTCGAGCGTCGGCGCGTCCGCCGCGGCGTCGGGCGCGGCCGCGAGGGCCGCTTCGATCGCGCTCCCGATCGACTCCGCGGTGAGCTCGTCGTCGTCGTCCTTCTTCTTCCGCGCGCTCTTGTCGAGCGGCGGGAGGATCGACTTCTTCTCCGCGCGCGGCTTCGGCGCGCCGTCCGCCTCGACCTTCACCGAGACCCGCCCCGACGGGAGGATCGACTTCGGGGCCAGCACCTTCGCCGCGCCCTCCGAGAACTTCGGGATCGGCATCTTCGAAGTCGTCGCGTGGTGCTTCTCGACGATGTTCCGCGGCAACGCCTTCGGGCGGTCCGCCTGCGTGTCGGCCGGCTCCGGGTCCGTGCCGTCGCTGATCCCCGCAGCGCCCCGCAGCGCCGCGCTGAGCTCGGCCACGATCGAGTCCGCGGGATCGTTCGCGTCGACCTCGTCCGACCCGAGCGCGTCCCACGCCTCCTGCGCGGTGAAGTGTTCGAGCCCGAGCGTCTCCGACGCGTCGGACAGGTGGTCGCCGATGTTCTCGGGCGGCTCCGGATCCGCGGCGTCGCGCTCGAGGGCGCGGCGGTGTTCGAGGCGCTCCGCGAAGATGCCTTTGACGTACCGCTCCATCTCGGACGCGGTGACGCGCTCCTCGGAGTCGAGGAACGCGAACAGGTCTTCGCTCAGCGCGCGCGCGGTCGGGTAGCGGTCGTCGCGGTCGCGCGCGAGCGCTCTCATGACGATGCGGTCGAGCGCCTCGGGGTAGTCGTCGTGCATCGTCGACGGCGGCGGCACGTTCATCCTCAGGATGCGCCCGGCGGTGCGGAGCTCGGTCGAATCCTTGAAGAGGCGCAGCCCCGTCGTCGCCTCCCAGAGGAGGACGCCGAGCGCGAAGACGTCCACGCGTCGATCCAGATCCTGCCCGCGGACCTGCTCCGGCGACATGTACGCGACCGTGCCCTTCAACACGCCGGGCTTCGTCTGCGAGACGGTGTCGAGCGCCTTCGCGATCCCGAAGTCCGTCACGCGCACGATGCCGTCGTAGCCGATCATGATGTTCTGCGGCGCGACGTCGCGATGCACGACGTTGCGCGCGGTCCCGTTCGCGTCCGTGAGTTCGTGCGCGGCGTGCAGACCCTCCGCCGCCGACGCCACGATGTGCGCGGCGATTCGCGTGGGGAGCTCCCGCTTCATGTTCCACGTCGAGCGGAGCAACAGCGCGAGCGTCTC
>JAUHYN010000505.1 GCA_030426505.1 bacterium
GGCCGCGGCCCCGGAGGCCGCCGAGATCCCTCCCGAGACCGAGTCCAAAGGCGAGAGCCCGATGAAGTTCGCCGTCGTGGTGTTCTTGATCCCGCTGCTCTTCGCGATCGCGGCGGGCTTCTGGGCCCGCTGACCCTCGAGGTCGGAGAGGGTCGGGCGCGCGCGTGACCCGCTACGGTCGCGCGCGATGCCCGACGCCCCCACGCACGCCGCGACCCCGCCCCGCAGTTCAGGAGTGGCACGAAGGGCTGAGGCGGTTCAGTCGAGCGCGCGCGCCTCGCGGACGAGGAAGCGCCGCCAACCCCAGCCGGCGATGAACGAGAACTTGGTCGCGGTGACGACCTTGTCCCTCGCGGTGTCGACGACGAACGCGTGGACGGCGTTCCGATCGAACGTCCGATTCGAGTAGCCCCGGAGGCGCTGCTTCGCTTCGTCCGACTCGGTGCGGACCTCGACGACGACCAGCACGGCGGGTTGCTTCGCCCCGCCCACCGAACCGGAGTACCGCTCGCAGCACGCCGCGAGCACCTCGTGGATGCGGTCGGGTTCGACGTCGAACCGACGCTCGTCATCTCGCTCGGCGTCGACGATCGCGACGATGGAGAACGTGAGACCGTCGTGCTTCGTCAGCAAGAAGTCGCACGCGGGCTCGAGCGGCGCGAGCTCGGGGGCGGTGCCCACGAGGTAGCCACGCGCTTCGACGAAGCGGCGGGAGATCCGGACGGCGACGGGATCGTCCATCGCCCGGGAGCGTGCCACGGGGCGGACGGGTTCGCGTCGGTCGGGTGCGGTTCGACGCGTGCGTCGAGCCCGCGCATTGTGCGGGAGCGACACGATCGGTACCGTTTCGCGCCGAGGTCGCGGCGCACGCCTCGACGAAGACGGAGCACTGCACCGCGTGAACCTCGTCGCCCTCGCGATCTTCGCTGTCACGTACGTGCTCGTCTCGGCGCGCCGGATCGCGCGGCTCGGACTCGATCGTCCGGCGGCGGCCCTGCTCGGAGCGGTGGCGTGCGTGGCGTTCGGCGTGCTGAGCCCCGAAGCCGCGGTCGCCTCGGTCGACGCCTCGACGCTGCTCCTGCTCTTCGGCGTGATGGGGATGGGCGCGTTCCTGGTCGTCGACGGCTTCTTCGACGTCGTCGAAGCGCGCCTCGCGCCGCGGATCGCGACGCCGCACCGCCTCCTCGCAACGATCGTGTGGGGCGCAGGGATCGCGAGCGCGTTCCTCACGAACGACGCGGTCTGCCTCCTCGGGGCGCCGCTCGTGGTGCGGCTCGTCCGACGCGGCGGACTCGCGCCGGCGCCGTACCTCATCGCGCTCGCGAGCGCGGCGAACACCGGGAGCGCCGCGACCTTGGTGGGCAACCCGCAGAACATGTTGTGCGGGCACCTCGGCGAGCTCGGGTATCTCGAGTACCTCGTCGTCGCGGGGCCGGTGGCGCTCGTCGGGCTCGCGATCAATCACGCGGTGCTGCGCGTAGCGTTCGGCCGGCGCCTCACCACGGACTCGACGACCGTTGTGTCGCCTCCCGTGGACGCGACGCTCGAGCCTCGGCACTACGTCACGCTCGGCGTCGTCGCGGCGACCGCCCTCGTCTACGCGCTCGGCGCGCCGCTCGCGTGGACCGCCGCGGGCGGGTTCGTGCTGTTGCTCCTGCTGCACCGCCGCGACACGACGCTCCTGTGGCGTCACATCGACTGGTCGCTGCTGCTGTTCTTCGCCGGCCTGTTCGTCGTGGTCGAGGGGCTCCGCGAGAGCGGCGCGACGGCGTGGTGGTTCGCGCGGTTCCCGCTCGCGGCGTTCGGTACGGACGTCGGCGGGCGCCTCGGTCTCTCGGCGCTGTTCCTGGTCGGCTCGAACGTGGTCTCGAACGTGCCGTTCATCCTCGTCGTGCAGGACCAACTCGCCGGCCTGGCGGATCCGAAGCAGGCCTGGACGCTCCTCGCGATCGCGTCGACGTTCGCCGGGAACCTCACGCTCCTCGGCTCCGCCGCGAACGTGATCGTGGCGGAGGCGGGACGCGACGTCGGCGGCTTCGGATTCTGGGAACACCTGAAGGTCGGCGCGCCGATCGCCGTACTCACGACGATCGTCGGCGCGCTCTGGGTCTTCGCGATCGGTTGACGCGCGTCGCGTCCGGCGGGGAGTACCGGGCTTGTGCGGGCCGCGCGACGTGTCGAACCTGTGCAGCGTGCGACTCGAACGATTCCTCTGCGCCGTGGTCTGTGGACTCGCCGCGTGTAACGGCGAAGACCCACCGATGTCGGGCGCCCCGGACGCTGGCTGCATCGACGAACCCATCGAGCTGACGATGCAGAGCCCCGACACGTACATGTGCCAAGACGGCTTCGAGGCGAACCTCTCGGTGAGGAACGGCTTGTGCCGAACGCTGCAGATCGGGACGCTGAGCCTCACCGCGGCGATCACGCAGGGCGCGAACTGTTCGCCCGCGGCGGCGTCCGAGTACGAACCGCGCGTCGCGACGATCCCCGCGAAGACCACGCGCACCATCCTGGACCTCACCAACACCAACAAGTTCTGCTGCACGCCAACCGTCTGTCCGACGCCGTTCGTCTGCGAGGAGCGGTTCGAGTTCGAGGTGCCGACGTCGTCGGTTACGCTGACCGCGTCGGTGACGGCGACGCTGCGCCTGTCGGGTTGCGACGAGGTGTGCCCGTAGCGGGAGGACGTCGCACGGCGCGCTCGAGCGCCAACCGGCGTATGCTCCGTTGCGTGATTCGACCTCAGTTCGCCGTCACGATGGCGAAGTACAACGCCTGGCAGAACCGCGCCCAGATCACCGCGGCCGACACACTCGACGCGGCGGAGCTCACCGTGGATCGCGGCACCTTCTTCGGGTCGATCCTCAGGACCTTCAGCCACCTCTACTGGGGCGACGCGATGTGGATGCACCGCTTCCACGGCACCGAACGCCCCGCGCTGAGTGTCGATGAATCGCCGAGGCTGGTCGCCGACTGGTCCGAGTTGAAGTCGAAGCGAATGGCGCTCGACACCACGATTCAGAGCTGGGCCGAGGCGATCGACGAGGCCTGGCTCGCCTCCGACACGCGCCTGGGGCGCCGGTCGATGAACAACGGCCTCCTGGTCACGCACTTCTTCAACCACCAGACGCACCACCGCGGGCAGATCAACGCGATGCTCACAGCCGCGGGCGCCCAGCTCGAACGCACCGACCTCATCGTGATGCCGAGCTGAGCCTCCACGGAGGCCCGCGACCTCGTCATGATGCGTCGGCGCCGTCGGCGAGGCCGTCGAGGAGCGGGCGGACGAGGTGTACGAGGTACGACTCGGCGGTTCGCAGCGAGCGCACGTGGATGCGCCGGGCGAGCACGTTGACCGCGTACCCGTGCGCGAAGCTCCAGACCGCGAGGCCGGCGTCGCGGCACTGTACCGGATCCGTCGAATCCAATAGCTCGCCGAGCGCCTCCTCGAGGACGCGCGTCGAGGCTCGAATCGCTCGCTCCAGCTCGACGAACCGGCCGCCCTCGTTGAGGCGAGGTCCGAACATCAGCTCGTAGTGCGCGCGGTGCTTCCACGCGAAGCGCAGGTAGGCGACGAGGAGCCGCTCGAGCCGCTCGCGAGGGGGCGCGGCGCCGCGTGCGCTTCGGGCGAGGCGCTCCCCGAGCGCGACGAAGCCGCGGCGACTGACCTCCGCGAGGAGCGCGTCGCGGCTGTCGAAGTGCCGATACGCCGCCGCGTGCGTCACGCCCACCCGCTCCGCCGCCTGCCGGAGCGTGAACGACGGGCCCACTTCGGCCAGGAGCTCGATCGCCGCGTCGGCGAGCGCGCGTTGGAGATCGCCGTGGTGGTACGCGCGCTTCGGCCGTCGAGTCACGACGGGACGGGTTTCGCAGATCCCTTCTTCGGGCGCCAGGCCCACGTCATCGCGGCGCGCAGCGGCGAGGAGCCAGCGTCGTCCGTTACTTCGACCTGCAGCGTCGCCTCGCCGCGCTCCTCCGCGAGGAGTCGTACTCGCGTGGCGTCGTCGACGGTCGTGACCGCGACGAGGCCGCCGTTCATGCGGGTCAAATAGTCGATCTCCATTCGCACGAGCAGCGAGAGCCGATCGTCCGGCAGGTGATAGAACATCGCGAGTCCCGAGGTCGCTTCCGCGAGCAGCGCGGCCGCCGCCGCATGCACGCCGCGGATGTGATTGTGTACTCGACGCGCGTCGGCGAGCCGCAGCGACACCCTCCCCGGCTCCGCCGACACGAACGAGATACCGGCCGTGCCGAGGAATGGGACGGTGCGTCGGAGCGCCATCGATTTGAGCCACCCCGACGCCGGAAAGCGGTCGAGTTGGCCGAGCTGTCGCGAGATTCGATTGGTCATGACGGGACGTCCTCCACGAAACGGAGCACTTCGCTCCAGAAGCGCTCGGGTTCTTCGAGATCGGGGAAGTGGCCGGCCGCGTCGAACGCGACGACGTTGGCGCGCGGCGCGTGCGCCAAGAGCCGCTCCGGGTCGCTTCGCCGGTGCGTGCGGTCAGCGCGGCCCCACACGGAGAGGACGGGGACGTCGACGGGCGTCGCATCCGCGGGCCCGCGCCGCAGCGCCTGGAGCGCCGACGCGAGGCAGTAGTCACCGCCGCGGGCGTACGCGTCCAGCGCGGTACCGAGGTACGGTTCGGCGGACGCGCCCTTCGGCAGCGCCGCGCCGTACCACGCGCGCGCGAGCGGTCGGCGCATCGCGCGCGTCACGAGCTGGCCGACGATCGGCGTCTTCAGCACACCGCGGAAGTCGACGCGCTCCGACCACGCGATCGCGTCGGTGAAACACGGCGTCTGGACCGTCACGACCTTGGCGATGCGCGCCGGATCGCGACGCGCCATCTCGAGCGCGACCAGCCCCGCGAGGCACGGGAACACGAGGACGGCGCGACGGACGTCGAGCGCCTCGAGCGCAGCCAACATCACCTCCGCGTTCTCGGCGATCGAGAAGCCGAACCCCGGCGGCGGCGTCGAGAACCCGAACCCCGGCATCTCGATTCCGATCGCGCGGTGCGAGGCGGAGAGTGCGTCGAGGGCGAGCGCGTGGTGCTCGAGGACGTTGGGCGGATCCGGGGTCAGGACGACGGCGAGGGGCCCGCTGCCCGCCTCCGTGACGCGCAGCGAGGCGCCTTGGACCTCCAACCGCGCGGGTGTGCTCCGAGCGCGGCTCGGGCGGAGCTTGAATCGGGCGCGATCGACGAACGAGGCATCCACCGCCCCGAGCCTAGCATAAAGTAACCAATGGTTACATCGGAGTGCGCACCACGGAACGGCTCTCGGTCAACCTCGTGCTCTACGCACTCGTTCGGTTCCTCATCGCGTTTCGACTCGGAGGGCCCCTGTTGATCATGCTCGTGGTACCGGTGGGGGAGCTCGTCGCGCCCACGCCCGACGGAGAACACCACGACACCACGACCGAGGCCGAAGCGCTGCGTCGGGAGGTCATCCGCGACGTGAACGATGCGATCGTGAGAGAGCCGATCATCTTCAGGAGACATCGCGGCGAGTGGTCGTTGTTGGAGGTGGAGGCGGACGGTTCATTCGGCGAAGCGCACCCCGGCCACGACCTACCACCCCCGGCGCCGGGCGAGCTGTGGACGTGCACGGCGTTCGCGTTCCGCTACGCGGCCGCGCTGACGCTGATGCTGTTCGCGTTCGCGGTGCAGTTCATCGTGCTCGCTCTGCGGCGACGACACGAGGAACCGGTTCCTGTCGTCGCATCGCCCGTCACGGCTCGCCGCCGGGCGTGATGCCTCCCGAACCCGAGCTCGTGGGGGACGAATCCGACGCACGCGACGTGACCCACGGCGCGAGGTGCTCGCGCACGTGTTTCACCTCGTCGCTCAGTACGTCCTCGACGGTCGTGGAGCGCGGCTCGCCGCCGGGTGTGTCACGGAGCCGTACGACCTCGCCGAGGCTGTGGGTTCGCTCGACCAAGTCGGCGACGTACGTGACCAACGAGCGCAGCACGTCGAGTGCCGGGCCGACGGGCGACGACGCGTATCGCATTCGATCCGTCCACGCGCGGTTGGGGAACAGCCAGCTCCAGTCGTAGACGCTGCCGGGCGCGCCGACGCTCGCGAGGACGATGCTCGCGGCGACGACGTTGGCTTCGAGGATGTGGTGGACGAGTTCTCGCCCCGTCATCTGCGACGCGGGTTCGACGGCATCGAGCTCGGCCTCGCCCCACCCGGCCACCGCGGACGCGACGGCTCCGGGCATCTGGCGGTACTCGGCCAGCCCCCGGGGCACCGCGGGCGGATCGGTGGCGATCGCGTCGTAGCCGAGGGGCACGGCACCACCCATCCCCATGCCCTTCTTCTTAGAGGCCGCGATATTGTCGCGGATGCGCTCGCTTGTGACCTCACGCTCAAACTGGGCGTAGGAGAGGAGCACGTTGAGGGTTAGCCGACCCA
>JAUHYN010000506.1 GCA_030426505.1 bacterium
AGGACGGTCGATGTCGACTCGGTGCGCGCGACGATCCCGGCCGCGATGCGCCGCGCGGAGCCACCGCCACAGCGTCCGCGGCGAGGGGTACAGCGCGAACGCCGTCCACCGGATGCGATTCAGCTTCTTGCCCTCGTTGCGCTCGGCGAGGCCGTCGAGGAGCGCGCGCGCCTCGGAGTCCTGTCGCTCGCCGGCGAGGTCCCGCGCGAGCGCGAGTCCGCCGTCGACGTGCCAGGGGTCGATCGTCCGGACGTGTTCGAGGAGCTGTACGCGCTCGGGGCGGCGCGCGCGGCCGAGGAAGTTCTTCGTGGCGTCGAGGAGGACGCGGATGGCGTCGGCGCGGCGCACGCGGAGCAAGTAGCCTTGCGCGACGCGCTCCCAGAACTCGACGTCGCCGGGGATGTGGTGGGCGGCCGCGGTGTAGACGGCGAATGCCTTGTCGGCGAAGCCGCCCGCCTCGTAGCCGGCGGCGGCGGCGAGGAACTTCGGTCGCGCTTCTTCCAGTCGACGCACCTGCGCGAGGCACACCGCGAGCTTGTGGAGGATCATCGGGTCCTCACCGTCGTTGTCGATGATCTTCTGGTAGGCGGCGATCGCCTTCTTCGGGCGGCCGCGGCGCTGCGCCTGGGTGGCGGCGTCGAGCACGTCGCGACGTCGGTACGGTTTGCGCCCGAAGATGCCCATGCGCTGATCGCATCCTACGGATCCTCCGCGCGTTGGCGAGTGGCAAACCGTGCGTGGCCGATGCGCCTACAGGTGCGCGGCGCGGTGTACGTTCAGCGTCGAGCGCGAGAGGAGGCGATCGATCCGCGCCGCCGCCTCCGCGGCGCCGTCTTCGAAGCACGGTGCGTCGCGTCGCGTCGTCGTTCGCGCGAGGTGGTGCGCGACGGAAGCGATTACCTCGCCTTCGTCCCGGGCGCGCTCTTCTTCGCGTAGGCGAACGTGCTGTCGGTCGTACTTGCGCGCGAACGCGACGCCGACGAACGGCGTGTGTGTCGCGCGGGCTTCATTCACTGTGTTGTAGCCGCCGCCGCCGACGATCACGTCCACCCCGCGGATCACTCGGAGGAACGGCCAGACGACGCGCGCCCCGATCAGATCCGGGCGCGGTACCGGCGTGAGCAGTGTGATCTCGGCGTCTACCTTTTCTCGCAGGCGCTCCGCGATGCCCGCGAAGACCGCGCCCTCCTCGTGGCGCCCGTTCGCGAGCACCGCGACCGCCGGGCCCTCCACGCCGAGCTCGCGCTGCGCGGCCTCGCGCGGCAACAGCGCGTCGGCGTCGACGGAGAGCCACGGCGGCGTCCGCACCGCGTTCGCGGCGTCGGCGCAAGGCGCGTCCTCGCCCGGGACCAACACGAGATCGTACCGCGCGACCCACGACGCGATCGCGCGCGCCTTCACGTAGCGCGGATCCAGATCGCGATGCACGAGGACCTTCGGCACCGCGAGCGTGTCGAGGAGCGGCGCGAGCTCGCCCCCGAGCCCGCGCGGGAACGTGTCCACGACCAGCGCGTCGAACGATAGAGCTTCGATCGCCGCCGCGATCGCATCGGGCGCCGAGGATTCGAATGTCCGGATCGCGGTGCTCGAGGTGACGGCCGCCGCGAACGGCGAGTTGGTGAAGATCGTGACGCGGTGTCCGCGGCGCTGAGCGTGTCGCGCGAGGCCGATCGCCCGGGTGAGGTGCCCGAGGCCTCCGCCCATCGCGTAGACGAGCCAGTGACTCAACTCGCGCCCATGTCGGTTTCCCACGCTTCGTCGCCGGCCGCGGCGAGGCTCATGCCGTCGGCCTCCGTGAAGTCGTTGGCGTCCGCGTGTTCGCTGTACGAGTCCCAACCCCAGCTGCCGCGCCCGTAGTAGCCGTAGCCGGAGTAGTAGTACGCGGCGTAGAGCACCGGGTCGTCGTCGCGGTGGCTCGAGCGTTGCCCGCGTTGCTCGAGCTGCTGCTCGGTCTTCTTCACGCAGGTCGTACAGACCGTCTCCGCGTTGCGGCGGTGCGCGTGTTTCTCGCAGACGTTCTTGTTGCACCGACCGCACGCCCACTGAGCGGGCTCGGCGCAGTCGTGCGAGAACAGAAACCCCGCCTTCTCGTCGCACTGCATTCCCCGGGACCTACCTTCTCAGCCGGTGGAGGAGCGCGACGCGCGTGGGGAGCGCCACGCCCTCGAACGCGAGGCACGCCACGGCGATCGCCGGGATGTCGGCCTTCGTCTCGTACAGCGTCTCGCCCTTGGCGTCCTTCAGCTTCACCTTGTCCGCCGACTTCTTCACCTTCGCGACGTCCGCGCCGTTCGCGTCGCGGATCTTGAAGCCGTAGTCCTTCGCCTTCAGGACGTAGAGCGTCTCGCCGGCGGCGGTCTTCAGCTTGTAGTCGCCGTCCTCGTACCTCTTGAGCGCGAACCGCTCCTCGCGCGTGGGCGACTCGATCTTCAGCTTGTCGGCGTCGCCGGTGATGATCGCGACGACGACGTCGTCCGGCGTGCGCACCTCGGTCTTGTCGCCCTTGTCCTTCAGGCGCGCGAGCTCGTTCTCGTCGGCGTCGACGAGCTTCGCGCCGTCGTCCTTGTCCTTCAGCGCGAACGCGCGCTGGTTCGCGCCGTTGTCGAACTTCAGCTTCGCGCCGTCGCTCGATGAAGACGCCGCCGCCGTAGGCGCGTTCGGTACGTTCGGCGCGGGCTTCGACGGCTCCGACGGACACGCCGTCACGAACACCAGGAGCGGGAACACGAGACGCCGCATCATCACACCACCTTCGGTCGACCCTTCGCGACCGCCTTCGCGAGGTTGAGCACCTGATACAGGCTCATGAACATGCTCGCGACGAGCTGCCGGCCATCGACGATCGTCGACGCCTCGTCGGGCGGCGGGCAGCCCCACTCCGATTTGATCAGCACGCGCACGCCGAGCGCGTCGGCCGCGGTGTCGATGCGTTTGACCATCGCTTGCTTCGGGAGCTGGAGCGCGCCGTCGACCTTGTCGCGTACCCGGTCGAGCGCGGAGTAGCGCTTCGGCTTCACGGCGAGGCGGAGCGAGAGGAGCGTGGCGCTCTTCGTCTTCGTCTTGTGCTTCGACTTCCCGGACGCGGAGGTCTTCCACTTCGAACGCTTCTGGAACTTCTCGGTCGCCTCGAGCTGGAACTTCGTGCCGTCCACGAACTGGCCGGAGACGGTGAGCCACGGATCCTCGAAGTACTTCACCTTCCAGCCGCGGACCTCACCGGTGCCGGTGGCTTTGCTCGACACCGATGCCTTGCTGAGGTCCATGCGGACGTCGACCGGCGCGCCCTTCGGGAGGTCCGTTGCGAGGAGGGGGAGGATGCGTTCGAGCAGCTGGTATCGGCGGTCTTCGTAGTCGAACTTGCCTTGCGTCGCGCGGTAGACGAGCGCGACGACGCCGACCACCGCGAGCACGCCCACCACGGTGAGCGCGGTGCCGATCCCGTCGTCTGCGACGTCGAGGCCGGCGAACGTCAAGAGGAACCCGAGGAACGCGCCGACCAGCGCGAGGCCACCGATCCACCCGGAGGTCGAGCGGCGGGACTCGGCGATCTTGTCTTGCTTCCCGATCGTCCCGAGGTCTCGGACGATCTCGGCCGGGGTGAGTCGCGCCTGGTAGACGAGATCCTTCTTGAACTGCGCGGGATCGAGCGCCACGTGACGGGAGGGTAGTCGCGCGAGGACCGAGCGTCAAAGACGTGTGGCAGACTCCGCTGCGCGCGTGCCGTCGATCGTCTACGCCAGCTTCGATCGGTTCTGGGCGCCGAAGGGTGCATCGATCCACATCGACGCCTTCACGCAAGCGCTCGCACGGGCGTACGGCGGCCTCGATCTCGTGACGATCGCGCCGCTCGATCCGGACGCGGGCCGGATCGCCGCGCCGCGGCCCGTCGCGCCGACGCTCCGCGGCGACGTGCGCCACTGGCCGCTCGACATCCGCGGCCGCGACCTCATTGCCCGCGTCGCGCACTTCCGCGCGCAGCTATGGGCGTGGTGGGCGGAGCGCGGCCCGGTCGACGTCGCGCACTTCCGATCCATCTTCGAGGGCTACCCGCTCGCGCGGCGCAAGGCGGAGGTCGCGCGGCGGATCGTGTACGAGGTGAACGGGCTCCCTTCGATCGAGCTCAAGTACCACTACCCGGATGTCGCCGACGATCGCGAGCTGATCGACAAGCTCCGCGCGCAGGAGGACGTGTGCATCGCGGCGGCGGATCTCCTCGTCACGCCGAGCGCCGTGACCGCCGCGTTGTTGGTCGCGCGCGGGGCGTCGCCGGATCGCGTGGCGGTGATCGAGAACGGTGTGGACCTCGACGTGTTCACGTACCGCGCTCCCGAGGGGCCGCCGCGTCGGTGGCTCTACACGGGCACGATGACTTCTTGGCAGGGCGTGTTCGCTGCGCTCGAGGCGTTGCGGTTGTACCGACGCGATCACGAAGCGCGGCTCACGCTGGTCGGTCCGGTGCGCAAGGCAGTGCGTCGTCGGATCGAGGCGCGCTGCGCGGAAGAGGGCCTGGAGGGCGCGGTCGATCTGTTGGAGCCGGTGGATCAGTCCGCACTCGCCGCGCTGTACCACGCGCACGACGTCGCGCTCGTCCCGCTGCTCCCGAACGATCGGAACCTCGAGCAGGGGTGTTGTCCGTTGAAGTTGATCGAGGCGATGGCGGCGGGGACGCCGGTCGTCGCTTCCGATCTCGAGGTCGTCACGCAGCTCGCCACGCCGGACGAGGAGGCAGTGATCGTGCGCGCGGGATCGCCGAAGGCGATCAAGGACGGCGTGCTCCGCCTGCGCGACGAGCCGCGCCTCGCGCAGCGCGTGTCCGCGAACGCGCGCGCGCGAGTGGAGGCGCGTTACACGTGGGCGCGCGCGGGGGCGCGGTTGGTGGAGGCCTACGAGCGGATGAGCGTGTTAGCTCGCAGCTTCTAGCTTTCAGCCTGCAGCAAGACGTCCCTGCGTGACGCAGAGCCTCCGAAGCAGCGGGCTGCGTCTCGGCGTGGCTCCGTTGAGGTCATGCTGGGAGCTGGGAGCTGGGAGCTGCGAGCTTCCGGAGCCGACTGTATCTCGGCGTGGCTCCGTGAGATCTTGCTGCAGGCTAGAAACTGCGAGCTGAAAGCTACGATCCAGCCTCGAGCCTCTCCAACACCCTTCGCAGCGCCGCCGCTTCCCGCTCCGCGGACTGCTGCGCGATCACCGTCTCCCGCGCGCGGCGCCGCACGGCGTCCGCGCGCGCTTCGTCGAGCGCGGCCACGTCGAGGATCGCTTCGCCGAGGCGGTGGAGTTGGTGTCGCGGCACGACGAACCCGTTGTGTTCGTTCTGCACGACCTCCGGGATCCCGCCCGCGTCGCTCACGATCGCGAGGCGCTCGCACGCCATCGCTTCGAGGAGCGCGTTGGGGAGGCCGTCCCAGACCGAGGGTTGCAGGAAGAGGTCGAAGAGGCGCACGCGCCGGCACACCTCCGCGGGATCTTCGACGTGCCCGGTGACGAGGATGCGTGACGCGGCCTCCGGGTGTTCGCCCGCGAAGGCGACGAGGTGGGCTTGCTCGCGCGCGCGGACTTCGCCGACGACCAGCAGGCAGGCGGGGCGCACGGCGTGTACTTCGGCGAGCGCGGCGAGGAGGAACGGGAAGCCCTTCTTGTGGCGCAGCTCGCCGGAGAAGCCGAGGACGAGCTCGCCGTCGCCGATGCCGAGCTCGGCCGCGAGCGCGTCGTCGCGCGGGCCCGGCGTGAACACTTCGGCGTCGACCGCGTTGGGGACGACGATCCCCGATGCGTCGCGCCCGAGCAGGACGTCGATCTTCTTGGCGAGGTCGCGCGACGGCGCGGTGATGACGTCGGCGCGCTCGAGCGTCCACATCAGCCGCGCAAAGTCGCCGGGCGGGAACATCATTTGGTCCACGTCGTTGCCGCGCGCGCTCACGGTGACCGGGAGGCCGTTCGACTTCGCGAACATCGTCGCCGCGAAGCCGGCGGGTTGGAGGTAGTGGCCCCACACGGCGTCGTACGCGCGCTCGCCGTGCAGCCACGACACGACGTTGGTCGTGTGCTGCAGCGAGAGATCCCAGCTCGCGAACAACCCGAGCCGATGCACGGTCGGGCCCTCGGGCGTCACGGTCGTCTCGAGCGCGCCGGGCGGCAGCGCCTTCGTCCACGCGAGCACGTCGACCCCGACCCCCAACCGCGCGAGCGCCCGCGCCGTCCGCGCGCCACTCACCGCGAGTCCGCCGATGTCGGGGGCGTAGCGTTCGGCGAAGAAGAGGAGCCGGTCGATCACGGCGGCGAGGGTAGCAGGTGCCGTCTAGCAGGCTGCTGAAGAACTCCCGCACACCTGTCGCCGGCGCCCTTCTCGCGTACTCGCCGCGCCGGCTTCGCCTCTCGTCGGTTGCGTACGCCCGGTATGCGCCCTCCTCAC
>JAUHYN010000002.1 GCA_030426505.1 bacterium
GTCCGGCGCGTCGAACAGGTCGCGAAGTCGCTCTCGTCGTTCGAGGACGATCGCTTCGACCCCGCACTTTCTCGCGCCGTCCTCGCGGGGCGAGCGCTCTTCGACAAACAGTGCGACGCCCTCGCGTTCGTGTTGCGGACGTTCACGGGTTCCAGCGGCTCCGAGTCGCTGCTGCGCCGCGCCGCGATCATGAAGCTCGGTGAGGTCGGGCGCCGCCGCGACATCGGCGCGCTCCTCCCGCACGTGCGCAAGGGCGACTCGAGCGACCTCTACCACGGCCTCGGCGCGATCCGCGCGATCACCGCGCGCAAGGGCTCGCCGCAGATCCGCAAGCGCCTCGACAAACACCCCGTCGTGGGGCCGCTCCTGACGAAGGACAAGCTCTCGGTCGACGAACACAAGCTGCTCGTCGAGATGGTCCTCAAGCACGGGACGATCGACCACGTGGAGCCCATGAAGGGCGGCGCCCACTTCAACCCGGTTTACTTCGTCACGTTCAAGGAGACGGAGCCCGGACCGAACGGGACGCGGCGCCCGATCCGCGGCGTCTTCAAACCGGAGACCACGTGGGAGGGGAAGGACCGCGCGTACTTCTCGCGCGAGGTCTCCGCCTACGAGTTCGATCGCTCGTTCGCGCGCACGGACCTCGTCCCGCCTACGGTCGAGGGGCTCCTCCCGCTCGGCAAGGGGCCGGCCTGCGAGCTCGGTTCGCTTCAGTATATGATCCCCGACGCAAAGGCGCTCGGGTACCGAGTGCGCGAAGACGGCGTGGAGAAGTGGAAGTACCACGACGAATTCCGCTCGCTGGAGCACGATCCGGCGTTCTTGCGTCAGATGGCCCGGGCGCGCACCATCCTCTACGTGCTGGGCGACCCGGACAAGCTGCCGAGCAACGTGAAGCCGCTGCCGAACCTCGCCAACTTCATGGTGAGCGAGAAGACTCGGCTGTGGCTGATCGACAACGCCTACAGCCAGGGCGCCGCGCCGAAGCCGCACCGCGAGATCCTCCCGGACCGCCACGACGGCTCCGTGCTCCACAACTTCGAGACGTCGCTGTCGCACGGGCGCAGCGGGATCGAGGAAGCGCTCGCGACCTTCATCGAGGATCACGACGCGAGTGAGGTCTCGCGCCGCACCGACGTCGCGCGCCAGCTCCTGCGCGACCGCCCGAGGGACGACTCATGAGCGGCCAGGGCGACATCATGAACCTCATCGAAGGCCTCCCGTTCGACCGCGAGACCCTCGCGAACCTCGCCGCCGCCGACCCGTGCGCCATGCGCGAGATGCTGTCGACGTACCTGCGCGACGAAGAGGTCGACGCGATCCTCGAGCGCGTTCAGGACCTCGTCGCCCACGCCGAGTGAGATGGCTTCCAAGAAGCCCACCCAGCCCAAGCTCCTCTCCGGCGGCAACCCGCAGATCCCCAAGGGCGACGGCGACGCGCCGGTCGAGGCGTACCTCGCGGCGATGCCGGGTTGGAAACAGGGCGCCGGTCGCGAGCTCGACGCGCTGATCGTTCGGCTGGTGCCGGGCGTGAGGAAGGCGGTGCGGTGGAACACGCCGTTCTACGGCGTGGAGGGGCAGGGCTGGTTCCTCGGGTTCCACTGCTTCACGAAGTACATCAAGGTCACGTTCCTCCGCGGGGCCGCGCTCGATCCGCTCCCGCCGGTCGGGTCGAAGGATCCGAACGCTCGCTACCTGCACATCGAGGAAGGCGACGCGATCGACACGCCCGAGAACGAGGCGTGGATCCGACAGGCCGCGACGATCCCCGGCGACCCACTCTTCTGAGCGCCGCGCGCGACGTCGTCACCACGCACCGGACCGATCGCCTCGCGCCGGACACGAGTTCGCCACAACTCGCGGCGACGCTCGAACCATGCGTTCAGCCACTCTCTGTGCTCTCTCGCTCCTCTTTCCCGCGGTAGCCCACGCCGAGCTCTCGGGCGCGCCCTCCTTCGATCGCCGCGAGCTCTCCGTGGTGGCGACGGACACGCAGGTGGACGTCACCGGCGTCGTCGCGCGCGTCGTCGTGCGGCAGACCTACTTCAACGGATCCTCCACCCCGATCGACGCCACGTACGTGTTCCCCGGCTCCACCCACGCCGCAGTCGACGGGCTCACGATGCAGATCGGCGACCGCCGGATCGAGGCGAAGGTGAAGACCCGCGAGAAGGCGCGCGCCACGTTCGAGCGCGCGAAGGCGCAGGGCAAGACGGCGACGCTCCTCGAGCAGCACCGCCCCAACGTCTTCCAGTCCAGCGTGTCGAACCTGATGCCGGGCGATCGGATCGACGTCACGCTCTACTACACCGAGCTCCTCGTCCCCGAGGAGCGCGTCTACGAGATCGTGCTCCCGCAGATCGTCGCGGAGCGCTTCGGGGCGCCGCCGTGGGAGGGCGCGGCGGACCGCACGAACCGCGCGCGCGTCGAGGTCCGCGTCGACGCCGGAATGCCGATCCGACAGATGCACGTCCCGTCGCACGACGCCGCGCCGCGCGTGAGCGGGAACGAAGGCTACGCGCGGATCGACGCGCCTGACGGCTTCGCCGAGGACGTCGTCATTCGCTACCGCCTCGCCGGCGATCGCATCCAGACCGGCCTCCTCCTCGACGAGCGCGAGGACGGTGGCTCGTTCCTCCTCATGATGCAGCCGCCGGAGCGCCTCGCCCCCAACGCGATGCCGCCGCGCGAGTACGTGTTCATCGTGGACGTCTCCGGCTCGATGAACGGCTTCCCGTTGGAGGTCGCGACGCACCTCCTCGAAGAGCTCGTCGGCAATCTGGGGCCCATGGATCGCTTCAACGTCGTCTGCTTCGCGAGCTCGAACTCGGTACTCTTCGATCGCTCGATGCCCGCGACCCGCGAGACGCTCGCCGAGGCGCGCGGTCTCCTCGCCTCCGCGCCCGCGGGCGGGACGCAGCTCGGCGCCGCGCTCGAACGCGCGCTGAACCTCCCGCGCAACGAAGGTGTGGCCACGAGCTTCGTCGTGATCACCGACGGCTTCATCACCGCCGAGCGCGCCGCGTTCGATCTCGTGCGCACCCGCCGCGGCGATGCCAACGTCTTCGCGCTCGGCATCGGCCCGAACGTGAATCGCTTCCTCGTCGAAGGGCTCGCGAAGGCCGGCGGCGGTCACCCGTTCGTCGTGACGAGCCACCCCGACGCGCAGCACGAAGCCGAGCGCCTCCTCGCCTACGTGCGCTCGCCGGTGCTCACGGACATCCGCGTCGCTTTCGACGGCTTCGACGCCTACGACCTCGAGCCCCCAACCGTCCCCGACCTCTTCGCGGACCGACCGATCGTGGTGTTCGGCAAGTACCGCGGCGCGCCGAAGGGGCGCGTGACCGTCACCGGTCGCGGCGGCGCGGACATCACCTTCGCGCGGACGCTCCCGTTGGAGCGGACCGGCGAGCGCAACGTCGCGATCGAGAAGCTGTGGGCGCGGTCGCGCATCGAGCAGCTCACGGTCTTGCTCGGCGTGGTCGGTGACGCGAGCGTCGGGTCCCAGATCGAAGCGCTCGGCCTCGAGCACAACCTCCTCACCGAGCGCACGAGCTTCGTCGCGGTCGACGAGACCGTCCGCAACGTCGCGCGCGCCCCGGCGTCGTCTTCGTCGCGGGGCTGGGGGACGTCGATCTCCGGGACGCCGGAGCTCGATCCGGGGGCCGGCGCCGGCGCGCTCCTCCTCCTCGCGGGGCTCGTCGCGATGCGCCTCGATCGTCGTCGCCGGTCGGAGTAGCGAAGTGCGCCTCGTCTTCGCGCTCGCGCTCGTCCTGGTCGAGTACCTGCTGATCAGCGTGGCGCTCGACTCGAGCGGTACGCCGTGGGGCCACGCGGCGGCGCTCGCCGTCGCCGTCGCGTGTGCAGTCGTGCTCTTCGCCGAGCAGACGCGTCGCGCGATCTTGGTGGCGCGTGTCGAGCGGCGGACCCTCGCCTTGCACGGCGTGCTCGCCCTGGGCGCGGCGGTCGTGATCGCCTTCGTGCGATCGCCCCTCGTGGTCACCGCGGTCGCGATCTGCGCGGCGCTCCCGTTGTTGCTCCCGGTGCTCCGCATCGCGTTCGCGGATCGGCGCGCGGCGATCGTCGCCGCGATCGTGGGCGCCGCGGCATTCGTAGTCGGCCTGAATGGCGGCGCGCTGTGGCCGTGGCTCGCGCGGTGGACGTTGCGCGGCGTGGCGGTGGTCCTGCACGGCGCTGGCGTCGACGTCATCGAGCACGTCGAAGAGGGCATCGTCGGGACGCCGGCATTCGTGGTGCGCGTCGACCCGACGTGCTCCGGGATGGAGGGCCTCGGGTTGATGCTCGTGTTCGTCGGCGTCGGCCTGTACGGCTTCCGGCGGGAGCTCGTGTTCCCCCGCGCGTGGTTGCTCGTCCCGACGGCGGCGGCGTTGGTGCTCGCGTTGAACGTGTTGCGGATCAGCGTGCTGATCGGCGTCGGTCACGCGGGCGCGCCGGACCTCGCGCTCGGCGGGTTCCACTCGCGCGCGGGGTGGGTCGGATTCTGCGCAGTGGCGGCGCTCGTGGTCGAGGTCGCGCGGCGGAGTCGGTGGTTGCGGTCCGCGCCGCGGCGCGGCGGTGATGCCCCGGCCGTCGCGTACCTCGCGCCGGTCGCGGCGCTCCTCGCCGGCAAGCTCGTGGTCCCGTTGCTCAGCACGGACGTGACGCTCGCGTTAGTGTGGCGCACCGCGCTCGGCGAGTTGGTGCGCGGCCGCGGTGGGCCCGTCGTCGCGATCGTCGCGGGCGTGATCGTCTACATCGTGTGGCGAGCGTTCGGCGCGGTCGCTCCTCCGGAAGCCCCCTCACTCGCGACCTGGGGCCTGCACTTCGCGGTGTCCGTCTTCCTGATCCCCGTCGTCGAAGAGCTCGCGTTCCGCGGCTACCTGCTGCGGCGCCTCTTCACGCCCCGGTTCGAGGACGCGGATCCTGCGCGCGCGCCGCTGTGGTCGGTGTTCGCGAGCGCGCTCGTGTTCGGCGTGGCGCACGAGCGCTTCGCGGCGGCGGTCCTCGCGGGCCTCGTCTTCGCGTGGGTCTACCGGCGCCGGGGCCGACTCCTCGACGCCGTCCTCGCGCACGCCGTCGCAAACGCCGCGATCGCGCTCGAGGTGATGTCTCTGTGAGGTGTGGAGGTGGTTGCCGGACCCACGGCGCGCACGCCTCGGGTTTCGCGTACACTCCCCGATGATGCGTGGGCGAACGCATTGGATCGCACTGGTGTGCGCGGCGTGTACGTCGCCGCCCATCGTCGAGGAGTCTCCCCCACCCTCCGAGGAGGTCCCCATCGCGCGCGTCCACAACGCGTCGCCGACCGAGGCCATCGCGCTCGATCGCGCGCCGCGCGCGACGTTCCCGCGGATCCCCTCGCAGGGTGAAGCCCCGCCGAATCGCTGCGCGAGCGCGGCCGCGGATCGCATGTTCGACGACATCACCGCGTGCGCCGGTGTGACCGCGCACCGCGGCTTCATCCACGGCTACCGCACGTCGGGCCAGGCGTTCGCCGACGTCGACGGCGACGGCGATCTCGATCTCTACGTCACCGACTCGCTCGGCCCCAACACGCTCTACGCGAACCGCGGCGACGGGACGTACGAGATCTCCGAGCTCTCGGACCAGGTCGCGCACGCACCCGACCCGAGCGGCGGCGCCGTGTTCGCCGACTACGACAACGACGGCGATCCCGATCTCTACGTCCTCGCGTGGGGCCGCAACACGCTCTACCGCAACGAGGGCGGCGCGGGGTTCATCGACGTCACGGAGACCGCGAGCGTCGGCACGCTCGGTATGGGGCAGACCGCCGCGTTCGGCGACTACGACAAGGACGGCTTCCTCGATCTCTACGTGACCAACTGGCTCTGCGACACGTGCGGCGAGGACTGGGTGCAGTCGTTCGGCGATCGCCTCTACCACAACGAAGGCGACGGCACGTTCACCGACGTCTCGCACTTGATGGGCGTCGCCGAGCGCTCGGGCGCGGGCTACGTCGCGACCTGGTTCGATTACGACGACGACCTCGATCTCGATCTGTACGTCGTCAACGACAAGGGCGCCGAGGGCGAGCCCTCCGCGACCCGACCGATCAGCCGCAACGTCCTCTGGGAGAACGTCGGCCCGGGCTGCGGCGGGTGGTGCTTCCGCGAACGGGCGGTCGAGGCGGGCGCGGACCAACGCATCGAAGGAATGGGGCTCGCGGTCGGCGACTACGACGTCGACGGCGACCTCGATCTGTTCTTCACGAACGCCGGCGACCCCGTGCTCCTCGCCAACGACGGGCGCGGCAACTTCACCGACGTGACGGAGCCCGCCGGCCTGCGCTTCGACCACACGCACTGGGGCACCGTGTTCTTCGACCACGACAACGACGGCGACCTCGATCTGTTCTTCGCGGTGGGCCGGACGTTCGGCTACGACAACCCGAACCGCCTCTTCGAGAACCTCGGCGACGGGACGTTCGCGGACGTCTCCGAGGGCAGCGGCGCCGACGGCGCGAGCTACGACATCGGCGTGGCGAGCGGCGACTACGACGGCGACGGCGCGGTCGACCTCGTCGTGGGCGGCTTCGCGCGCGGCTACCGACTGTTGCGAAACCGCACGAACGATCGCGAGGGCAACGGCTTCATCACCGTGCGCCTCGCGGGCGGCGGACCGATCAACCGCGACGGCATCGGCGCGCGCGTCTACGTGGAGACCGCGGACGGGCGCCAGCAGATGCAGGAGCTCGTCTGCGGATCCAGCAACGGCGCGGGGAGCGAGCTCGCGCTGCACTTCGGGATCGGCGCGCAGCGCGTCGGGCAGGTCTTCGTGCGGTGGCCGGACGGGTTGCTCACCGCGAAGTCGAACGTGCCGGCCGGCAGTCGAATCCTCATGGAATACCCAGTCGATCATTGATCTCGTCACGCGAACGTTTCTTTGTCGTCACAATCACGTGATCTGAGTTTATCCTCCGGCCATCCGCTGGTTCGCGTCTTCACTCGTCGCCCTCGCGTGGGCGCTCCTCGCGACGCGCGCCATCGCGACCGAACGAGCCACCGAGACGAGCTCGGCCACCGTGCGGTTCGTGCCCGGGAAGGGCGCGGTCTTCACGTCCAGCGACCGTGAGTTCGCGCTCGGCGTCCGCGTACGCGGACAGATCCGACACACGACCGAAGCCCCGAAGTCCGGCGCCGCGCGGCAAGCGTTCGAGATCCGGCGCGCCCGCGTCGTCCTCGCCGGCCACGCCTTCGGGGGCGACAACACGTTCAAGATGGAGCTCGGCCTGTCGCCCGCGGACCTCGGCGTCTCCGACAACCTCAGCGACGATCCCGACGACCGACTCCCTCGCCGCGCCGCGCTCCTCGATCTGTACTTCGAGTTCCGCCACCTCCGCGACCTCACGGTGCGGGTCGGGCAGTACAAGCTCCCGTCGAACCGCCAGCGCGTCGTCTCGTCCGGCAACCTGCAGCTCGTCGATCGCTCGATCCTGAATCCGGAGTTCACGCTCGATCGTGACCTCGCGCTCGACCTCCGCAGCCGCGATCTCTTCGGCCTCGACCTCCTCCGCTACTACCTCGGCGTCGCGATCGCCCGCGGCCGCGACAGCCGCGGCTTCGACGACTTCGCGATGATGTACTTCGCGCGACTCGAGGTGCTGCCGTTCGGCCTCTTCCGCGACTACACCGAGGTCGACTTCGAGCGCGACGCGCGCGTGCGGGCGAGCGTCGGCGCGACGTACGCGTTCATCGACAACTCGCGTGGCCTGAGGCGCCCCGGCGACGCCGCGCCGGCCGACGGCGGCACCACCGACAACCACCTGCTGATCGCCGACGCGATCGTGAAGTGCGCCGGCATCTCGCTGTCGACCGAGGTCGCGTATCGGCGCGGGCGGCGCAACGTCGTCGCCGCGACGCCCACTTCGATCACGCCGCCGCGCAACGGGTGGGGCGGGATGGTGCAGGCCGGCTACCTGTTCGGCTTCGCGCCGCTCGAGCTCGCGGCGCGGTACGGCTTCGTGCGGGGACTCGGCGTCACGAGCATCGGCGGTCACGAAGAGCTCGGCGGCGGCGTGAGTTGGTACCTCCACGAACACCCGTACAAGCTGCAGGCCGACGTCTTCCGGCTCTGGGAGGACCGCATCTCGGACGGCGACCTCGTGGTGCGCGTCCAACTGCAGGCTTCGCTGTGACGCATCGGCTGGGTTAGCTTCCGTTCGCGATGAAACCGGGGCGCGCGATCGGGATCGCCGCGGCGCTCGTCGTCGCCGGCCTCGCGCTGTGGGCGCTCGGAGATCTTCGCGCGCGACCGCCCGGGCCCATGGGCGTCTGCCCCGACACGATGCGCGAGCGCGACTTCGAGCGCGCCGCGCTGAAGACCCACGCGCAGGAGCTCGACGCCGTCGAGCGCGCCGCCGCCGCGCGGCGCGCCGGGCGCGAACCGTCCGACGCCGACCGCGACGTCTACTGCCACTCGGAGTACGTCGCGGACTGCAAGGCGACGCCCGCCGCGGACCTCGCGGAGCGCGTCGCGGCGGCGCGCGACCGGATCGCGGCGGATCGCGCGCGCCTCGACGCCTGCACCTACCTGCGCTGAACCCGAAATGCGCGCGGTCACGCCTCGTGACCCGGGAGTGATTCCGACCCGCGGGTGGGTTTGACTCCACGTGTCCGGCGAAGGCCTGTGGTCGATGTTGGTGCTCGCCGCGTACGCGCTCGTCGCCAACGCGGCGGTCGCGGTCGTGCCGCACGAGCCCGCGGTGATCCTCGCGGGCGGCACGCTCGGGGTTTGGGCGACGGTCCTCGCGGCCACGCTCGGCACCGCGATCGCGGCGTACCTCGACCACCGCCTGTTCGGCGCGTGGCTCGCGCGGCGCGCGCGCCCTTCGGGTCTCGCGCTGTGGTTGCTCGAGCGCTTCGAGCGCGCGCCGTCCGCGGTGCTCGCGGCGAGTGGCCTCCTGCCGGTGCCGCTGTGGCCGTTCAAGGTCGCGGCGCTGTCGAGCGGGATGACGCGCACGCGCTACGTCGCGGCGCTGACGCTCGGCCGCGTCCCCCGGTACGCGTTGCTCGCGATCTTCGGGCGCGCCCTGTCGTTGCCGACGCCCGTGTTGATCGCGGTGAGCGTCGGCTTCGCGATCGTTTTCGGCCTGGCGTCGTGGACGCCGGCGAGGAGTAGAGACATGACCGAGAAGAAGAACGCACAGCGAATGACGGACGGCCTCACCGCGCGTTGGGAGAAGGAGAACCTCCCGAAGATGGCGCGCGCGCTCCCCGAGTGGGTGACGCCGGATCACATGACGATCCTCGGCCTCGTCGCCGCGGTGGTGATCGCGGCGGGCTACGTGCTGTCGGCGTGGTCGCCCGCGTGGCTGCTGCTGGTGGTCGTCGGCCTGTTCTTCCACTGGGCGGGCGACAGCCTCGACGGCACGCTCGCGCGCGTCCGCAACAAGACGCGCGAGCGCTACGGCTACTACGTCGACCGCACGGCCGACGCGATCAGCACCGTGTTGATCGGGATCGCGTTCGGCCTGTCGCCGTACGTGGCGCTCCCGATCGCGATGCTGATGACGATCAGCTACCTGCTGCTCCAGATCTACGCGGAGATCTGCGCGTACACCGCGCGCGAGTTCCCGCTGTCGTTCGGTCGCCTCGGCCCCACCGAGGCGCGCATCGCGCTCGGGCTGTTCACGGTGTTGATGATGGTGTCGCCGCCCGCGTCGATCGTCGTGGCGGGTCTTCAGCTCACGTGGGTGGACGGCCTCGTCGCGTGCGTGAGCGTGGGGTTGCTCGCGACGTTCGCGGTGTCGTCGTGGCGCCAGGCGCGCCGGCTCGACGTCCTCGATCGGCAGCAGTGGAAGTTGGCGACGGAGAGCGGGACCGGCTTCCCGCAGATTCGCGACTGACTCACCGCGCCTTGGCGAGGATCTGCCCCGCCAGCGCCTCCGTCATCTCGTAGAAGCCTTCGTCCGAGCAGTCCCCGCGCGCGGCGCCCGCCGTCACCACGATCTCCTTCGCGAGATCGATCAGCTCACCGTTGAGCACGCACGAGTTCCCGAACCGGGTGATCTGCGACCGCAAGATGTATTGCGCGGCGAGCGCCTTCCCGAGCTCGATCTGGCAGCGCTCGTCGTAGCAGGTCTTGTACGAGTCGGCCTTGGCCTCTGCCACCTGGTCCGCGAGCACCGACTCCTGCGCGCCGCGGTCGATCGTGGAGAAGCCGCCCGCCGCGAGGAACACGCGCAGCTGATCGCCGACATTCTCGCGCAACAGGCGATCGATCGCGCGCGCCGGATCGGAGGCGTTCAGATCCCGCACCTCCATCACCGCGACGATCTTGGCGCTCGCGGGCTTCATCCCCACCGGTGGCGGTGGCGCGACGCTCGTCTCCGCCCGCACGAGATCCAGCGCGATCTCCCGCGGCCCGGGCGCGACCACCTGGACGAACAGATCCTGGTACCCCGGTCGCTTCGCGACGTACTTCGCGGCCTTCTCGCGGACGTCCCGCGACAGCAGCTTGTCCTCCTCGAAGCCCCACACTCCGGCGAACGTCCACTCGGTGATCGCGACCGCGGCGCCGATCATCGAACCGAACGTCAACGACACCACCTTGCCCGGGAGCCCCACGTCCGACTTCGCGACCAACACGATCCCGGCCACGAGCAGAACGGCGTCCGCGAAGCCTCCGAGGAACAACAACGTCATGTCCTCGGTGACGTGGTACGACTCCGCCACCTCGTACGCGATCGTGTCCGTGCTCGGCCCGTCCCCCACGTGGACGAGCTCGCCGCCCTCCACGCGGTACAGGCTCGCGGCGTTCGGCGTCGGTTTCAGCCGTACGTCGTACCGCTCCTCTCGCACGCGCACTTCGTCGTGTGAGTACCCGACGATCGTGCTCTGCAGGATCCACCCGCACCCCTGCGTCGTGACCGCGACGAGCGCGATCGCGACGGCCCCTCGAGACCTCCCCATCGTGACGAACCCTACGCCCAAACGAGCCCGATGGGTCAGTGTGATCGCGGGCCCGCCGTCGAGAGGTCGCGCGGCAGCGCGAACAACGGCAGCGGCGCGAGGAGCGCGAGGATCACGCCGACGTACAGCGCCTCACGCAGCCCGATCCGCTCCGCGAGCGCGCCCGCGCCGAGCGCGACGAGCGGCAACAGCAGCGTCTGCACCGCGGTGAAGATCCCGTTGGCGCGCGCGAGCACCGCGCGATCGAGGAACACCTGCCGGTGCGTCACGGCATGCACTTCGTACGCGATCTCGAATCCGTCGCTCACGATCTGGTGCGCGACGAGGCACGCGATGCCGAACCAAGAGCCGTCGGCGAGCGGGATCAACAACATCGACGCCTGCGCAATCACCACCGCGCCGATCAGCCGGCCGCGCCCCGCCACGTGCCGCGACAACACGGCGCCGAACAATGCACCCACGCCGCCCATCGAGATGATCACGCCGACCGCGCCGACGGAGATCTCGAGCGTGTCGAGCGTGTAGAGCATGTACAGCGCGAAGAAGAAGCCGTCCGCGAGGGTCTGGATCGCCGCGGTCAGCAAGTGCGGCCGCACGCGAGGCTCCGACCACACGGCCGACAGCCCCGAACGCAGGTCTGCGTACACACTCGCCGTCTCGTCGGTCTCGGCGACGATCTCCTCCGCGCCGATGCGCGACAGCAGCGCGGCCGACCACAGATACGACACCGCGTCGACGAACATCGCGAACGGCGCCGTGATCCACTCGATGAGCAACCCGGCGAGGCCCGGCCCGACAATCTCCGCGATCGACTCCGTGGTCTCGAGCTTCGCGTTCTTGTCGGCGAGCTCCTCCGCCGGGACGAGGTGGACGAGGTACGCGTTGTCCGTGACCGAGAACAGCGCCGACGCCGTCCCGACCAGCGCCGCCACCAGATAAAGCTGCGGCATCGTCAGCGCGCCGAACCACGCGGCGAGCGGCAGCGACAGGATCAACAGCGCACGCACGAGGTCGGCGCCGATCAACACCGGGCGCTTCTTCGCGCGGTCGATCCGACCCGACACCAGGAGCGCCACGATCGCGCCCGGGCCCACGGTGACCGCGGACAGAATACCGAGCTCGAGCGGCGTCCCGTCCACGGAGAGCACCGCGAGCACCGGCAACGCCGTGCGCGTGATCCGGCTGCCGAGCGCACTGACGCTCTGCGCCATCCAGAGTCGACCGAAGTCTGTCCGGGGCATCCGTCATGTCCTCGCTGGACCGTCGGTCCGGGGGGAGGGGCCGGGCTCACACCTGAGGAGCCGTCGGTCGGGTTGCAGAATCGGGGCGGTTCAGGTGTACTCAGTACATACCGACGGACACACCGTCGCGTCGGTCGCCGACCCTAGGATGGGGGCGGTGGGGAGGACAAGGAATGTCGATCAACGGGTTTCAGCTCCGCAACAACCCCTTTCTCGATCCCTTCGGCACGAGCGGCTTCCCGTTCGGCGCCATGCCCTTCGGCAACAGCCCGTTCGGTGCGCAGATGTTCGGCGGCGGCTCGCCGCTCGATCTCTTCTCGGGCGCCGGCAACGCCTCCATCCCGGCCGCACAGATGCTGCCGATGATGATGGGCGCGATCATCCAGCAGCAGCTCGCGCTGATGTTCCTCGCCGAGCTCCTCGCCGGCGGCGGCGGTCGTCGGCAGCAAGGCGGCGGGTGCGGCGGCAACTGTCGCGGTGGGCTCCCGCGCGGGATGTTCGGACAAGGGCGGCGCCTCCCGCCCGGCTCCTGGAACAACGGCGTCAACGGGCCCGGCAGCGGCACCATCACGAACAACACGGGCGGTCCGGTCTCCAACGGCACCGCCACGTTCGACAACGTCCGCAACGCGGGCGCGCGCAACCAGATGGTCTCCGGCCGCATCACGGTCAACGGCAACACGTACCAGTTCAACAGCGGCGGCCACGGTCGCGGCAGCCTCCCGCCGGGCCAGTACCAGGTCACGCCGCACATGTTCAGTCGCAACACTCGGGGTATGGTGCGCGACGGCGTGGGTTACAGCTTCGCGCTCAACAACGCGTACGACCCGCGCGTCGGCGGCACGCGCACCGCGCTCCGCATTCACCCGGACGGCGGCAGCGCCGGCACGATGGGCTGCATCGGCATCGTCGGTGACGCCGCCACGCAGCGTCAGTTCCGCGCGGACATGATGGCCGAGATCCAGCGCAACGGCGGGAGCTACACGCTCAACGTCGGCGTCCCCGGTCAGGCCGGTCCCACGAACGGCCCGACCACCGGCGGACCGACGAGCGCGTCCGCCGCGAGCCTCAACCGTCACCTCGGCGGCGTCTTCGCCGGCCGCGGCCAAGCGTTCGTCGACGCCGCGCAGCGCCACGGCCTCGACCCGAACCTGCTCGCCGCGATCGCGATTCACGAGACGGGCAACGGCACGTCGAACGCCGTGCGCAACCACAACAACCCGGGCGGCCTCATGGATCCGCGCACGCGTTGGAGCACGTTGCAGCGCTTCTCGAGCCTCGACGCCGGCATCGACGCCATGGCGCGCAACCTCAAGCGCGGCTACATCAACCAGGGCCTCACGTCGATCCCGCAGATCGGTCGCAAGTACGCCCCGGTCGGCGCGGCGAACGATCCGGGCGGCCTCAACCGCCACTGGATCACGAACGTCACGCGCCTCTTCAACCAGCTGAGCTGAGCGCGCTACCGCGCGTAGCGCTCCGCCGAGCGGGCCTTCGCCTTCGCGGCTTCCTCTTCACGGTTCTTCGGCGGCGCGTTCGTCTCGAGCGAATCGACCAGCTCGCGCGTCGCCGCGGCGATCACGTCAATGGCGCGCTCGAACGCGTCCTCGTTGGCGCGACTCGGCTTCCGCGTCCCGCTCACCTTCCGCACGAACTGAATCGCGGCCGCGCGGACTTCTTCGTCCGTCGCGGGGGGCTCGAAGTTGAACAGCGGGCGGATGTTGCGACACATGGGCCGAACGTAGCACCTTCGACGCGTGGTCCGGTACGCGATCCTCTTCGCCGCGCTCCTCGGCGCGTGCCGTGGCTCGGAGGCGCCGGCGTGTCCCGAGGGCGCCGCGTGCGCGACGGCGTGTGCCACGGACGAGGACTGCGCCGAGGACCAGATCTGCAACGCCGCGATGCGGTGTCAGCGTCGACCGCGGTGCCGCGCCAACGTGGACTGCGCCGACGGCGAGCGCTGCGACGTGACGACCGGATCGTGCGTGTCGACGCCCGGATGCCTCGCGGATCTGCACTGCGCGTTCGGTGAGCTCTGCGAGGGCGGCGCGTGCGTCGCGGGCTGCCGATCGAACGGCGACTGCCCGTTGTTCGCGACGTGCGTCGAAGGCGCTTGCGTCGACGAGTGCGCGTCGAACGACTACTGCGCGCTCGGCGCGGTGTGCGCGGCGGGCACGTGCTACCCGTCCCCCAACCCGAGTCACTGCGCGCCGTGCGACGCGGATCGCGAGTGCATGTACGCGTCGGACTACTGCCTCCTCAACCACAACTACGACGCCGCGGATCCGACGCGCGGGACGCCGCGCTACTGCGCGGTCGACTGCCTCGAGGACGCGAGCGTCTGTCCGAACGGGTACGCGTGCCAGGCCGTCACGCTCCTCACCGAAGACCCGTGTCAACGCGACATCCAGTGCGGTCGCCTCGATCGGAGGTGCATGATCGAGGAGGGCGCGGATCGAGGCTTCTGCTCGTGCGGGAACGACCTCGACTGCTTGCCCGAGTCGCTCCCGCCGCGTTGTCGCCTCGGGTTCTGCGAGGCGCCGCGCGGTCGGCTCTGCGGCGACGCGCGCGATTGCGAGCCGCTCGTGCTCTGCGATCGCCACGGCGGGAGCCCGGTGAAGATCTGCGCGAACAACGGCGAGACATGTGACACCGCCGAGGACTGCCTCTGCCACGAGGGCCGCTGCCTCAACACCGGGCGCGTGTGTTCCCGCGGTGAACAGTGTCGCCTCGCGTGCGTGCAAGGTGTCTGTTTCGTCGGCGCGGCCTGTGCGCCGATCGAAGGACTGTACTGCCCCGAGCTGCGGCGCGACGGACAGTAGGACCGCGGTCCGGCTCCGAAGGACGCACTCCTTGCGCCCAGCGGTTACATTGAAAGGAAGTCGAGCGTTCGCTACGACTGACCGTCTGGGGGGTGCTCGGATTCGGACGCGGGGGCGTCTCGACCGAGGACACAACGTTTGGGAACGCTCGCGGTAGCCAGTCAAAAAGGTGGCGTCGGCAAGACGACGCTCGCACTCAATCTCAGCTACGCCTTCGCAGAGGCCGGCCTCTCGACGCTGCTGATCGACACCGATCCGCAGGGCGCCGTGGGGTTGTCGCTGTCGCCGTCGGTCGCGAAGCGTCGCGGTCTCGCGGATTGCATCGCGGGTGAAGTCGGCGTCACGGACGCCATCCTCGCCACGAAGCACCCGCGCCTCGCGTTGATGCCGGTCGGGCAGATACAGCCGAAGGAGGTCGCGGCGTTCTCGCGCGCGATCGTCGAGGGCGGTCGCCTCCGCCCCGTGCTCGACGCGCTCCACGGTCAGTACGATCTGTTCATCATCGACACGCCGTGCGGATTCGGCGGCATCACGGTCGAGGCGCTCCGCAACTCCACGCACGTCGTCTCGCCGATCCTCGCGGAGCCGATCGTGCTCCGCTCCGTTCCGCAGCTCTTCGAGATGATCCAGTCGCTCGTCGAGGAGGGCGTCACGACGCGCATCGTCGGCCTCGTGATCACGATGCTCCAGAGCCAGGACCCCAACTCCGCGAATGTCGCGCAAGAGCTGAGGCGGATGTTCCCGCCCGAGCTGCTCTTCGACGTCGACATCCCGCGCCACCCGATCTTCCTGGAGGCGACGTCGCTCGGCGTCCCCGTCGGACTCCTCGGCACGCCGCCTCCGCCCGTCACTCACCTCATCAACCTGATCGCTTCGGAGATCAGTAGTCGAATGCAGCTCGACAGGACGACCCGCCATGGCCCGCAACGGACCCTCGTGGATTGAGACCGATCGGCTGAGCAGCCTCGTCGAGTTGACCGCGTGGCGACGCCCGGCCCTCGCGACCGAGCGCCCGTCCGCCGCCGACGTCCCGGTGTCGCGGTTCGGCGTGACGCACGTGACGAACGCGACGATCGTGACGCCGCGGTACGAGGCGCCGACCTCCCAGGCACCGGTGCCGCCGGTCGTTGGTCGCATCGCGTTCGAGGGCGAGCTCGAAGCGCGCCTCGAGCGCCTGCTGAAGTGGAGCGTGTCGATGCTCGGGGCCACCGCCGCGTTCGTCACCGACGACGAAGGCCTCGTGATGGCCGCGACCGACGAGACCGCACTCGAACCCGCCGCGACGACCACCGTCGAGGTCTTCCTCCGTCAGTGGTCGGCGTACGCGTCGCGCCCCGACGGCTTCTTCGCGCTCCGCGCCGACGGTCGGACGCACGTGGTCACCTGGGCGCAGCACGCGGGCCGCACCTACTTCCTCGTCGTGAGCGGCGCGCGTCACGACGATCGGGCCTCCGCCGCTCAGCTGAGCGAGGCCCTCGAGAGCGCGCTGGAGTCGAACGAACGATGAACGACGAGAGACTTCGCGCGGCCGTCGCGACCATCCCGCGCCTCCGCGCGTGCGCCGTCGTGCGGACCGCCGGCGGCGGCCTCCGCGCGGCCTACCAATCCCCGACCGAGCAGTGGAGCGCGGGCGACTTCGCGCAGCTCGTCGGGCGAATGTTCGGCGACGCGTCCGGCGCCCTCGGCCTCTTGGGTGGAGGCAGCGCGGATCAACTCCTCGTGGAGGCGCGCGGGCGTCGCGTGGCGCTCCAAGCGCTCGACACCGAGCACGTCGCCGCGTTCGTCTTCGACCGCGACGCGAAGCTCGGGATGATCCGCCACCGCGTCAGCGGCGTGCGCTCCGCGCTCGAGGCGTCGCTCGCCGAGCCCGCGCCGCGCGTGTCGAACGCGCCGCGCGCCTCGAATGCGCCGCGGGGCGCCGACCTCCTCGAGTACCTCGAGCGCAACGCGGCCGACACCCACGCCGCGTTGTTGCGCGTGTCGCTGCAGACCGGCCTCCCGATGACGCTCCTCAGAACCCCCGAGCGCCTCTCCGCCCCCGAGCTGGAGAGCGTCTCCGCCTCCGTGCGCCAGATCCTCGGCGTTCAGACCTTGGGACTCGATTCATGACCACCGTCGCGAACCTCTTCGAGAGCCGCTCCATGATGGAGTCGCACCAGATGGACTTCCTCGCGGAGACGCAGGTCGTCTACCACTGCCACCACTTCAACCTCTTCTTCGATCAGACGATCGACGACGCCCTCGGCCCGGAGCGCGGTACCCAACTCAGGACGGAGGCCGGCCACAAGTCCGCGTTCCACTTGTTGCGCGGCTTGTTCCGCGACGGTCGCTACCGCACGCCCAGCGAGAGGCTCGACGCCGCGCAGACGCTCCTGAGAGCGATGGGTCACGGCCGCATCGACTCGATGACCAACCGCTCCGGTGGCAACGCGACCGGCGACTACCTGCACTACGGCTTCGGGTGGCAAGAGAAGTACGGCAGCGTCGCGAATCGATCGCACTGCGCCGACGGCTTCGCCGCGGGCTTCCTCTCCGCCGCGAACGAGCTCGCCTACGACCTCGACATCGGCTCGCTCGCGACGAGCGAGTCGAAGTGCATCGCGACCGGCGCGCCGCAGTGCGCGTTCGACGTCGTGCCGAGCCGCCAGCGCCTGCAGACCAGCAACGTCCATCCCTCGACGGCCGAGGCCACGCTCCCCCCGAGCTTCGACGGTGAGTTCGCGGATCGCATCGGCGCGATCACGAACGGCCTGCGCGGCTTCCTCTCCGGTGTGCAGGGCGACGAGCGCGGCGTGATCGACGCCTTCGGCGTCCTCGTCACGTTGCACCTCGCCGACTACTACAACCACCTCGCGAACGACACGCTCCGCATCGTCGCGACCGAGAAGCCCCACGCGCAGGAGGCGTTCCGCGCGCTCCTCACCGAGGCCGGACAGGTCTGCTCGTTCCACACGTTCGGCGGCGTGCTCGCGTCGCCGGAGTGGGACGCGATGGTCGGCGCGCCGTCCGGCGAAGCGTCGGAGATCCTCGTCGGCAGCCTCGCGCTCGCGCGCGCGTTCGGGTTCGGGCGCTGGAGCCTCGAGGACTGGATCCCCGAGAAGCGCCTCGTCATCACGAGCCCCGGCACGTACGAGAGCCTCTTCTCGCGGCTCGCGCCGATGTCGCCCCACCGCGCCCCCGCGGGCATCTTCCCGGGCGCGGCGCTCGGCATCATGGCGCTCGCGCACCGCGTGGATTGGGCGAACAAACAACCACTCGACCAGGAGCTCTACCGCAACCTCGCGATGAACAGCCCTTGGACCGTGGAGGAGACGCACTCGATCGTGGCCGGCGACGATCGAGATCGTGTCGTCGTGAGTCTGCGATGAACGAAGCCGCCGCCACGCCGCTCGCGATCGACGTCGGTTGCCGCAACCACATGTTGTGGCGGTGCGACGTCACCCCGAGCTTCTCGGCGTGCGCGGTGGAGCGGATCCTCGAAGCCGGCGCGAAGGACGTCGGACCACCCGGCATCCCCGCGCTCCGGATGTTCGAGCACCCGGACGCCGGACACCGGATCGTCTTCGTCGAGCGGACGGCGCGCGTTCAATTGCGCCTCGACGCGCTCACGCCCCACGCGAAGCGCGAAGCCGCGGCGCGGGCGCTCTACGACTGGCTCGTCGACGCGTTGATGCGAGGCGCGTCCTGATGCGCGTCCTGATCGTCGACGAGGACCTCGAAGTCCTCCGCAGCTTGCGGGCGGGGTTGATCGAGCACGGCTTCTCCGTGCTCACCGCGACGGACACCGGCGAAGCGCTCGAGCTCCTCGAAGTGAGTTCGGTCGACGTCGTAGTCGCCGACCACCACCCGCCTGCGCGCGCCCGAGATGCGTTGGTCGACGCCATCCGGCGCCGCTGGCCGTCCACCGCGTGTGTGCTCGCGGTGGCCGACGAGGCGGGGCGCCACGCGGCGCGCGATCTCGGCGCGGCGCGGATCGTCACGAAGCCGCACGCCCCGGACCGCCTCGCGCGCGCGTTGGAGTCGCTGCGCCCCGGTCCCGGTTTCACGGGGACGAACCTCACCGGCTTCAACCTCACCGATCTCCTCCAGCTCGTGTCGATGTCGGGGCAGTCGATGACGCTGAGCGTGAAGCGCGGCGACGAGTCCGGCGAGATGTGCGTGACGCAGGGCCGCCTCGTCCACGCGAACGCGAGCGGGATGACGGGCGTCGACGCGGGGCTCGAGATGTTGTCGTGGACGGACGGCGAGGTCGCGTCGTCACCGTCGATTCGGCCGGAGCCGGAGTGGACGTCCGATCTCCCCGTGATGGAGCTGCTGATGAACGCCGCGCGCACCCGCGACGAGCAGGAGGCGAAGCGACAGCGCAAGCGAACGGAAGACGCCCTCAACGGCCTCGTCGCGCTCGACGGTGTGCGCGCGAGCGCCGTCTACACGCTGCCTTCGTTCCGCGAGTTGTTCCGCGCGACGGCGGACGACGCCCTGGAGCTCGAGGCCGACCGCACTTGGATCGGCCTCGCGTTGGATTGGATCCGCACGGCCACGCCGTACACCTCGCTGCACCTGGAAGGCCCGGACCACGGGCTCACCGTCGTGCCGCTCGGACGCCGGGGCGTGTTGGTGGTGTGGACGGAGTCGGGGGGCCGCCACGACCCGTATCGCTCGGTGCTCGACGATCTCCGCGCTCACCTCGAGACCGTTTTGGACGACCTCCGTGACGCTGCGCCGACCACGTCGGACGACGCGCCACCGCTCCGCGTGGTCACCGACTCCGAGGGCTGACACTCCGAAGTTTGGTGGTAGGCTCCGCGCCGCCATGATGGTCTCCAACCGCGGTTCGATCTGGACCCTGCTCGCGTGGCAGTGGAAGAACACGCTGATCTTCACGTTCGCGTCGACGACCGTCTTCGTGCTCCACCAGATCCTCGGCTTCGACTGGCTGAGGCTCCCGGCGCTCCCGCTCGGCGTGGTCGGCGGCGCGCTCGGCATCTTCGTGAGCTTCAGGACCAACTCGGCGTACGACCGGTGGTGGGAAGGGCGAAAGCTGTGGGGGCGGATGATCAACACGTCGCGGCACCTCGCGCTGCAGGTGCTCGCCTACCTCCCCGCGAACGGCGGCGCCCCGAGTGAGAAGCAGCAGCGGATCATTCGGCGCCACATCGCGTACGTCCACGCGCTGCGTTGCCTGCTCCGCGGTCAGCGCCCGTTCGACGACGAAGACTTCAAGCGCACGCTCCCCGACGACCCGGGGCCCCTCGAAGCGGAGAGCAACCTGACCACGGCGCTGCTCGGCAAGCAGCTGCACGAGGTCACGTCGATGTCGCACGAGAAGGAGTTCGACGAGTTCCGCCTCTCGAACCTCGACCTGTCGATCCGCTCGCTCCTCGACATCCAAGGCGGCTGCGAGCGCATCAAGAAGACGCCGATGCCGCGCGGCTACGGCTTTATCGCCGAGCGCCTCGTCCACTACTTCTCGTTCCTCTTCCCGATGGCCGTCGTCTCCGAGCTGCACGCGTGGACGATCCCGGTGAGCCTCCTCGTGTGCATGGCGTTCGCGTTGATCAGCGAAGCCGGGCGCGTGCTCGAGGACCCCTTCACGATGTTCTGGAACGGCCTCCCGCTCAGCGCGATCAGTCGCATGATCGAGGTGAACCTCGAGGAGCGCATGGGGACGCCGCGGGATCAGTTGCCGCCGATGCTCGAGCCGAACGAGAAGGGCATCCTCATGTAGCGTCGCGCCCGCGCGACGTCCCCCAGACGATCGTCTGGATCGCCACCACCGCGACGAGCGTACACGCCACCGCGTGCGGGACGTAGCGCGGCCACAGCGTCCCGGCCGTCGCCCCGAGCAGCGCCGCGCCCGAAGACCACAGCGTCCGCATGTCCATCGTCACCGCGAGGATCGCGAGCCCCGCCGACAACAGCAGCATGTCCTGACAGAGGATGAGCTCGATATCGAGGCCCATCCTCAGGCCGAGCGCGAGGTGGATCGGCGCGACCACACCGAGCGCGAAGATCGCCATCGCGATCTTCTTCGCCGCGCGATTCGCGAGGAGCGTGCGCCGGAAGGCCAGGCCGACGATCACGAGGAACCCGAGGAGCCCGAGGCGCCCGGTCATCCACGCGCGTGAGCCCCCGAGGTCGAGCAGCTCCAACAGATACAGGCCGCCGATCGCGAGCACGGAGCTGATCCCGAGCGCGGTGTACGCGCGCGCGCGCCCACCCTTCGAGACGTCGAGGTCCGCCTCCAGGCTCTCGAGGCGCCGCAAGCGCTCGTCCTGCGCCGTCTCCGCTTCGATGAGCGCGGTGAGCCGCGCGGCGAGGGCGCGCTTTTCTTCGCCTTCGTCCAGCTCGGCGAGCAGCAGCTCGGCGCCCTCTGGATTCTCGCGATCGATCTCGTAGCCGATCATCTCCGCGATCGCGGAAGCGAGCCCGTCGCGCGCCTCCGCGAGATCGGGCGAGCTCCTCAACGCCTCTTCATACGCGAACCGGCACTCCCCGAAGACGCGGTGCTGCTCCACGCGGTCGCTCTGTAGCTCCGCGAGGCGTGCCTGCTTGTCTCGCGCTTGCTCGACGAGCCCGACCGAGGAGCGCGTCTGCAAGAAGTCTTGCAACGCGACGCGGAACGCCTCGGCGTCTTCGAAGCGATCCTCTGGCCTCCCCGCCAACGCGCGCTCACAGATCCGCACGAGCTCGGGCGGCGCGGTCGATGGATACTCCCGGTCCGGGCGGAATGCGTTGAGGAGCACCGCGATCAGGTTGTGGCCGCGGTGAGGCGTGTCGCCGGAGAGCAGGTGATAGAGGACGCCGCCCAACAGGTACACGTCGGTGCGCGGACTCACGGCGCCCGTCCGCCGATCGATCATCTCCGGTGCGAGGTAGGCGGGCGTGCCGACCAACGACATCGGTCGGTTCGCCTCGCGCGCTGCGCGGAGATCGTCGATGCGCGCCGCGATGCCCCAGTCGAGGAGGTAGACCTCGCCGAAGTCACCGACCATGACGTTCTCCGGTTTGATGTCGCGGTGGACGTAGCCGTGGCGATGCGCGAAGTGGACGGCGTTCGCGACCTGCATCAACACCTGCAGGCCCCAGTCGAGGCGCGGCCCGCGCACGGCGGCCCAGCGCGCGTGGTCGGGGTCGCCGAGCATCGAAGACAGCGGCGTCCCGTCGATGCGCTTCATCATGAGGAGCGGCCGCCCCTCGTCGTCGCGGCCGAGCAGGTGGACCGGCGGGATGTTCGGGTGTTCGAGCGCGCCGATGATGCGCGCTTCGCGGAGGAGGCCGCTGCGCGCGCCGGCGGAGTGTGTCGTGTGCAGGAGCTTCACCGCGACTTCGCGGCCGAGCGCGACCTGCCACGCGCTGCGCACGACGCCCATTCCGCCGCGCCCGAGCTCGTTACCGAGGATGAGTTCGGTGGTGCGCACGTCGGTGTCGCGTTCGGCGACGCGCACCGAGGTCAGCGGCTCCTCCGGGATCTCGACCGGTTCGGTGGGTTCGGCGAAGCGCGCGTCGAAGGCGTGGCGAATGGAGACGAGGGGGTCGGCGGACTGCTGCGTGTCGAGCAGGCCGATATCGTCGAGCGCCGAGCGGATCGTCTCCTCGAAGGACACGCGGCGGCTAGAGTAGCACTCAACGCGCCGTCACGCCGCGGTCGGGGTCGTCCAGCACAGGAACTCGGCGTTCGCGGTCGAACCCATCGCGCCGATGAATCGCTCGTGGTCGAAGCCGGGGAGGGCGAGGAGCCGGTCGAGGAGCGCGCCCTGCACGTGGCCGCCCGGGAGCGCCGCGCCGGACGGGCGGCCGTCCTCGCCGGGGCCCCCGACGAGCAGCCAGAACACGTCCTCCACGAACGGACCCTCGTCCGTGGTGATCAGGACGACCTGGGTGAGCGCGTCCCACCGCACGTATTCGATGGTCCCGTCGGGCCGGAACACCGACACCCCGACTTCGTCGTGCTCGATGCGGAGCTCGGGGCGCGGGCGGAAGAGGTGGGTCATGAATCGCTCGAGGTTCTTCAGCATGAGTTCAGCGTCGTCTTGATAGTTTGGTTACCCAACCAATAAACTCCCGCCCCGAATGGCTCGCCCGTCGAATCGCGAACAACGCCGCGAAGACCTCGTCCGCGCCCTGGAGGCGGTCCTCGCCGAGCACGGCCTCGGCGGCGCCACGGTCGCGAAGGTGGCGGACGAAGCCGGCGTCGCGCCCGGCCTCGTGCATCACCACTTCTCCGACCGCGAAGACCTCATGCGCGCCCTCGCGCGCTCGTTGATGGAGCGCTTCCGCCACCAGATCCCCGACGAGCGCGATCCCGCAGCGTACCTGAGAGCCTACGTGGACGCCGCCGTCGCCCTGCGGCCTACGCGCGGCAAGACCGCCGCCCGCGCGTGGGTCGGGCTGTTCGCTGAAGCGGTGCGCAGCGCTTCGGTCCGGCGCATCGTCCAGCGCGCGCTCCAGACCGAAGTCGAGCGCCTCGAGGCCCGCTTCGCCGCGCTCGGCGACGACCCGCGCCGCGCGAAGGAGAACGCGGCCGGGCTCGTCGCGGGCATCATCGGCTGCCTCGTGTTCGGCGCGATCGTCCCGAACACCGCGGTGGGGTTCGCGGCGCCCTACCTGGCGCGGCGCCTCACCGAACGGTGATCGTCGCCGTGGTCGTGAGGAAGCGCTGCCCCGCGACGTACCGCCCCTCGAGGTCGTGGTACGCGAGGTTCTCTTCGTTGATCCGGAACCGGCTCGCCGTGAGCGTCAGGTAGATGTGCCCGGACTTCGGCGCGGTGAGGCTCAGCTTTCGCTCGCGCGCCTCCCGCGGCCGGAGGCGGTTGTCGCTGATCTTCTTCACCTCGGGCGACCACTGGTAGACCGAGCCGATCTGAAACGAGTCCTTCGCGAGCGGTCCGTCGTCACTCTCCGCCGACAGCTCGATGCGAATGAACCGCTCCGGGTCCCCCGACGGCAGCATGTGCCCGGCGTTCGCGTTGCCGTAGCGATACGTGATCGACAGCGGCATGTCCGGTCGCACCTCTTTGGGCGCGTTTACCCAGAACGCCTCCAACCCCGGTGGGTAGTGTTCACGGAGCGCTGCCATCTCCTTCGTGAAGCGCGGGTGCTTCGGAATGAGCGACCCGCCGAACCAGTGACGCCGCGTCACGCGCGGTTTCCCGTTCGTCGCGATCGGGCGCGTGACTTCCGGCATGTGACACGACTGACAAGTCTTGCCCTCCTCGCCGTAGCCGGACGCCGCGTACTCCTCACCCGTATCGAACACACACGCGAGCGCGATGTGCCGCCACTCCGCCTTCGCCTGGTGACACTGCGTACAGACCTCCACCGTCTTCAGGCGCTCGTCCTTCTTCACGGGGTGCGGCGCGATCGTGTCGCCGTACGGACCGAGGATCTGACCGTCGCGCACGTGGCACGTCCCGCACGTGATCGCGTCGTCCTGCAGCGCCTTCGAGTAGCGCGGGTTCGGCACGTAGATCGGCTTCTCGACCGCGCCGCCCTCGAGGTCCGCCACCAACCGATCGAGCTGATTCACCATCGGCGTATGGCAGTTCACACACATCCACGCGACGCCCTGCTTCTCGGACTTCGCGAGCTCCTCCATGAACTGCGCGTCGTCCGTCCACGCGCGCGCGTGCGTGGAGATTCGCCACTCCTCGTAGATCTCCACGTGGCACTTCCCGCACGTCGCGGCCGTCAGATCCGGGAGCCCCTCCGGCACGTCGGAGTAGGGCATCGGCGAGAGGAACGGAGGCTGCGCCGCGTAGAACGCGATCGCGTCGTCGTATCCGAGCGAGCGCGCCTTCGAAGTCGTCTTCGTGCAACCGGCGACGACGAGCGCGACGAGGAGCGCGCGCTTCACACCACGATCCGGAACGTGCGGTGGACCTTCTTGTTGCGATAGTCGACCGGGATCGTGTCGGCGCTGATCTCCTCCACCGACTTCACCTTGAGGAAGTCGAGGCGCGGCTCGAAGCGCTGGTGGTTCGTGGAGAAGTACACCACGCCCTTCTTCCGCATGACCTTCACCGTCGCCGCGAGGAGATCCGGGTGGTCACGCTTGATGTCGAACCGGTTGCGCCCCTGACCGCCGCGCGTGGAGTACGACGGCGGATCCACGACCGCGACGTCGAACCGCCGCGGGCTCTCGTACGCCTCGTCCAACCACTCGAGCACGTCGGCCTTCACCAGCTCGTGCTTGCGCGAGTAGAGGCCGTTGAGCATCAGGTTGTCCTTCGCCCACCCGAGGTACGGGCCGGAGAGGTCGACCGTCGTCGTGCTCTTCGCGCCGGCGTGCGCGGCGTAGCACGTGAAGCTGCCCGTGTAGCCGAACAGGTTGAGGAACGCCTTGCCCTTCGCCGCCTTCCCCACGATCGCGCGCGTCTCGCGGTGGTCACCGAAGAGCCCGGTGTCGAGGTAGTCGTCGAGGTTGACGAGGAACTTCAGGTCGCGCTCGCGAACTTCGATGCGCTTCTTCGCGCGCCCGAGCGCCTTGTAGCGCGGGCCCTTCTTGGGTTGCGTGCGGCGCGTCTTGAGATGCACGCGGCCGGGCGCGATGCCGAGCGTGTCGGCGACCGCGCGACCCATGCGCCCGATCCAATCCGGCACCGTCGTGGTCTGCTCGCGCGCGTACTCGGCGACGACGAGGTGCCCCTCGTACCAATCGATCGCCGCGCGGACCTCCGGGATGTCCCAGTCGTACAGGCGGAAGACGCCGATGTTCTCCTGCTCGAACTTCTTCTTCAGCTTGCGGAGGTTCTTCTTCACGCGGTTCGCGAGGATGTCCGCGTGTCGATCGACGTCCTTTTCGGTGAGTCCTGCCGGCCCTGCCACGTGCGCACCGAGCCACGCCGATCTCGGGCGGTCAACTTCACACGCCGTAGATCCGCGCGACGGAGCCGAACGCCCAGAACAAATACACGACCGAGACCCCGAACAGCCCCGCTGGCTCCAGGATTCGGTCGTAGACGACGAGCCACTTCGACTCGCGGCCCTTCATCGCGCGGTGGGCGCGCGAGCGGATGTGCTCGCGGCGCCAGTCGTCGACGTCCGGCGTCGGCAAGGCCTCGAGCTGCTCCAGGATGGGATCGGCGTCGCTCATGACGTCCCTCGTTCTTCCTTCGCCACGAGCGCGTCGGCCAGCATCTCGCGCGCGCGGCGCAAGCGCTGGCGGAGCGCCTCGGGCTTCACGTCTACGATGACGGCCGCTTCGGAGGGCGACAAGCCCTCGACCGCGACCAAGAGCATCACTTCTCGGTACTTCACCGGGAGCCGCGCGAGCGCGCGCTCGAGCCGCTCGTTCGTCTCGCGCGCCGCCGAGCGCTCGTAGGGCGTCGGCGGGGGCGGCGCGGGGCTTTTGCCGAGCGCCCCGATTCGGTCGAGATCCAGGAGCACCCACCGGCGGTGGCTCAGGAACAGGTTGCGCGCCACGGTGAACAGCCAAGCCTGAACGCGGGTGTCCTCGGCCAACCCGGACGCCTTCGTCGCGAGCCGGAGGAAGGTCTCCTGCAGCAGGTCCTCGGCCAGCGCGCGCTGTTGGGTGAGTCGCAGGAGGAAGCCGAAGACGCGCGGGCGATACCTGTCGTAGGCCTCGTCGAAGGCGGCCGTGTCACGGGCCCTGAGGCGGGCGACGAGGGCACGCTCGGCGTCGTGCTCGTTGATGACCTCCGTCGCGCCCATCCCCTTCGACGGGACAACGCCGCCGTGGCGGCAGCGTGACAAATTTTCTTGTCACGCGCAGGGCGCCCGCGCGTTTTCGTCTCCGAGGGCGTCGAGGGGCGTCCGGGAGGCATCTTCAAATGGTCGAATTCATGCGCGCGGGCGGCTTCGGGATCTGGATCGTCCTGCTCTTCGGCGTCGTTCTGTTGATCGGCTCGGCCCGGTTCGCCTGGAAGCCCAACGACGGGCGCGTGGGGTTCCTACGCGGGATGTCGACGACGACGCTCTTCTCGATCGGGACCGCGGTCTCGACGAACTTCGCGACGGTGATGTGGTCGGTCGCGGGGAAGGACGAGTGGGGCAAGAGCCCGGACATGCCGCTGATCGTGATGACCGGCATCGCGGAGTCGATCACGCCGGCCATCCTGGGCTTTGCGTTCCTGACGCTGGCGTGGCTCATGATCGCCGTCGGGCACCGCCGGATGACCCCGTCGTTCGCCTGAATACGGATCCACGCAACGCGCCGCGCCGCGGGCCGATAACCCGCGGCGACCATGATGCGCTTCGATCCCTCGGCGGCGGTGCGTCCCTTCGTCACGCCGAACACCGATCAGACCGCTTCAGCGGCGTCGACCGGCGCCACGAAGGCCGCGGGCGACGGGTTCGACACCTCGACGCGCCCCACGGTCTTCCAGCGCGCCTGGAACTTCATGGGCCGCCTCTGGCACCAGACCAAGCTGGTGCTCTCCGGCTTCGCGAGCCTGTTCGGCGCCGAGCGCGGCAGCTCGATGCCGACCGAGAACACGCCGGCCGCCGCCGCGCAGCTCGGCGCGCTCCGCGGTCGGATCGTCTCGAAGGGCGCGCAGCTCGCCAGCCACGTGCAGGACGCACAGGCCAAGTACGCGGACGCCAAGCAGGTCGCGACCACGTCCCTGGCCTGGGCCGCCCACCGCGACGTGCCGAAGCCGATCCTCGACCTCGCGGAGAAGGACATCGCCGCGCTCGACGCCCGCGCCGAGACCATCTTCGAGAACATCGGCAACCGCCACCGCAGCAGCACGAGCCGCCGCAACCAGCGCGCGAAGCTCGACGGCCTCGTCGAGGCCCTCCACGCCATCGCCGGCCGCATCGACGCAGCGGGTGCGCGCGCCGCCTCGTAAGGCGAGCGTTCAGCCACCAGCCGGCAGCCGGCAGCCCTTTCGGTTCGATGCGTCCGCGCCAGGCGTGCTCGGGAGATCTTGCTGCTCGCTGGGAGCTATTCGCTGCAGGCTTCGTGGAGAGAGCGCGGTCACGCGCGCGACTGACGGATTCTTCTCCAGTCATCCCGAGTGCTTGGCTTCCCCGGTGAAAAAACCGGGGCCCGGATCGTTGCGTCGCGGGTCCTCGGGGAGGGGGCGGGGACTACGTGCGGGACCTGATGGAGGATCGCGGGCGCCTGGAGGCGTTCCGGCGCGGTGAGCGCGACGCGTTGGCGTCGGTGTTCGACCAGTACGCGCCGCGGGTCGCTTCGTGGGTCGCGGGCGGGTTCTCGTTCCGGAGCGGGACCGAGCGCCGGCGCTTCGACGGGTTCCGCTCCGCCGCCGACGCCCACGACGTCGTCCACGAGGTCTTCCGCCGCGCGTTCGAGGCGAAGGCCCGCACGCGCTACTCCGGCCTCGAGCCGTTCGACAGCTACCTCTTCGTCATCACGCGCAACACGTCGCTGTCGCGCTTGAAGCGCGTCGACCTCGCGACGTGTTCGATCGACGAGGCGCAACAGATCGAGAGCCCGGAGCCGTCGCCGGAGGAGCGCGTGGCGAGCGCCGAGGATCGCGCGAAGGTGCGCGCGTTCCTCGCGACGCTCACGGAGGAGGAGCGCCGCTTCGCCGAGCTGAGGTTCGTGGAGCGGCTGTCGCAGGTCGAGGTCGCGCGTCGGCTCGAGATGACACGCAAGAAGGTCCGCCGCACCGAGACGGCGATTCGCGGCGCGCTCGTCCGCCACCTGAAGCGCGGGCGCGGGACACTGGAGATCGAGGAGGCCGCCCATGAAGGCTCACGTTGAAGACGACATCCATCGCTACTTCGAAGGGCGCCTCACCGCCGTCGCGGAGCGCGACGCGTTGTTCGGTCACCTCGATCGCTGCGACGTGTGCCGCGCGGAGTTCGACGCGATCGCGGAGGCGGATCGTCTGCTCGCGGATCTGCCCGCGGACGCGGTGTCGCCCGTGCAGCTCGACGCGATCCGCGCGTCGGTGTTGGACGTCGCCGAGCCCGAGGCGCCGTCGCGCGCGAAGTGGTGGCTGACGTGGCTCGTGCCAGCGGCGGTCGCCGGAGTCGCGCTGTTCGCGGCCATGCCGAAGGAGACGTTCACCTCGAAGGGCGGCGGCGCGCCGACCACGCCGACGGTCGAGGTGCTGTGCTTCGACGACGCCGCGAACATCGTCGCGCACCTCGCGGCGAGCGGGACGTGTCCGGCGCCCGGGTTCGCGAAGATGATCTACGCGTCGCCCGAGCAGACGCCGCACCTGACCGTGGTGGCGCGGCAGGGGGATCGGATCGTCGCGCGCGCTTCCGTCGAGGACGTGAAGCCGCGGAGCGTGTTGCCGGAGCACGTGGCGTTGGAGCCCGGGGTGTCGACCGCGTTCGTGGTGTTCACGGAGCCGCCGGATGACGAGGCGTTGAAGACGGCGCCGGCCACGCTGGTCGTCACGGGGGTGGCGAAGTGATCGCGGTGTTGTTGGCCGCGCTCGCGGTGGCGCCGACCGAATCCGTGCCGCGCCGCTACGCGGTGGTGATCGGCGTGAACGAGCCGGGCCGCCCGGGGCAGTCGCCGCTGTCGTACGCCGACGACGACGCGGCGCGCTTCTTCGCGTTCTTCTCGGTGGTGAGTCGCGACGCTGCGTTGTTGTCGCTGCTCGACGACGAGACCCAGAAGCTCTACCCGGAGGCGGTCGCGGTCGCGGAGCTGCCGGAGGAGGAGCGCGTGTTGGCGCGGGTGGACGCGCTGTTCGAGCGCATCCGCGCGGACAACCGCGACGGGCACGAGACCGAGTTCTACTTCGTGTACAGCGGGCACGGCTTCGTGGACGACCACGGCGAAGGCCACCTCGCGATGCGCGGCGGGACGCTGTCGCGCACTGAGTTGTACGAACGAATCATCCAGCGATCACCCGCGAAGGTGAACCACCTGATCATCGACGCGTGCGACGCGTACTTCGTCGTCAACTCACGCGGCGACGAGGACATCGAAGCGCTCCTCGAGAAGCGCGCTCTAGAGTTCCTCGCGCGGCAGACCCTCGAGAACTTCCCGAACACCGGGGCGGTGCTGTCCACGGCGTCGAAGGCGGAGTCGCACGAGTGGTCGGAGATTCGCGCGGGCGTGTTCTCACACGGCGTGCGCTCGGCGCTGGTCGGCGCGGCGGACGCGGACCAGGACGGGCGCGTCTCGTACACGGAGCTGGAGGCATTCGTGCTCGCCGCGATCTCGGGCGTGCAGCACGCCGACGCGAACCGCGCGGTGTACGTGCGCGCGCCGAAGATCGATCGCCTGCGCCCGGTCATCGACCTGCGCGGCGCGGATCGCATGGCGCGCCTGCACCTCGCCGCGCCGGTCGCGGGGCGCGTGGCGTTGGCGGACGAGCAGGGGCGTCGCTACGCGGACCTGCACAAGGCCTCCGGCTACCCGTTGGCGCTCGCGTTGTTGCCGGGGCGCCGCTACTTCGTGCGGCTCGACGATCTCGAGTACGCGGTGCCGAGTGACCTGCGCGACGTGCAGCTCGCGCAGCTCAAAGGCGGCCCACCCCGCATGGCGGCGCGCGGCGCGATCGAGGACGCCTTCGCGCGCGGGCTCTTCAAGGTGCCGTACGGGCCGGCGTTGGTGGATGGGTTCAGGCTCGGTCAGGACCAGCGCACCGACCTGGTGGTCGCGCCTCCGCGCGCGGGCTCTTCGGCGCTCACGATCGCGAAGTGGGGCACGGCGGGGGCTGCGGTGGTGGCGGGCGGCGTGGCCGTCGGGACGTTCCTCGCGGCGGACTCCGCGCACGAGCGGTTCCGTTCTGCTTCGTCGTTCGACGAGGAGACCCGCGCGGACGCCGACGTGCGCCGCTGGGACTCCGCGACCAACGTCGCGCTCGGCGCGGCGATCTCGTTCGGCGTGACGGCGGGCATCCTGTTCGTGGTCGACGCGGTGACCGAGTGAAATCAGGGGCCCGAATCGAGCGGTCCGCAGTCCTTGGAGACGACATGACGAAACAACGACTCCTCCTCATCACGGCGCTCGCGCTCGGCGCGTGTACGCACGACCTCACTCCCTCCGAAGAGTTGAAGAACGACAACGGGAACAACTCGGCCCGCGGTCACCTGAGCGCGACGGACTTCGCGTCCGCCCGCTCCGAGTACCAAGGCGTGCTCACGCGTTCGCCGAACAACGTGGAGGCGAACATCGGTTGGGTCATCGCGGACCTGTTGTTGCTCCCCGACTCGGCGCCGGTCACCGAGCTGCTGCGTCAGTGCAACGAATCGGGCTTCGACGTGGCGGCCGACATCTTCGGGCGCGACGGTGTTTTGGCGCGGGCGGAGGCGAGCCGTGGGTTCACGTCGAGTGACGTGACGCTCCACTACGCGGCGTCGGCGGGGGCGACTTACACGAACCTGGAGTTGGCGCCGGTGGCGATTCGCTCGCAGCTCTTGAATTGGTCCTCGGGGCGTGAGTTGTACCTGAGTATCTCCGAGCGCGAGCCGGATCCCTCGTCGATCTACGTGTCGCTGAACCCGGACGACGTGGACGTGGCGGCCGGCGTGCAGCCGTTGGTGGACGGGACGGTGATCGACCTCGCGACGTTCGATGGGTACGCGGGCGCGCACCACGCAGTCGGCAGCGATATCCAGTACGGGAGCGATGCGCAGGCGAGCGGGACGATCACGTTCGTCCGCGCCGGGCAGCGCGCGGGAGACACGATCGAGGTACGGTTCGACGAGGTGGTGTTGCCGGGCTACTGCGCGTCGACGCCGTGTGACGCGGTCTACCGGATCAACGGCACGTTCGTGGACACGATCTCGGTCCCGACGGGGCTGGATCCCTCGCGCATCCCGTTCGCGGACCTCGCGGATGACCCGGGCCCGCCGCGTCGGAGCGCGGACGTGGTGTTGTTCGACCGCTGCGACGACATCGACCGGGCGTTCCTCGCGAAGCGCGCGACGGAGATCGGTGACTTGTTGGCGGAGCAGAGCGCGCACCTGGGGCGTGCGTTGGCGAACCCGGACCCCAGCGAGGTCCGCTTCACGATCCCGAAGGGGCTGTTGCACGTCGACACGGACCTCCCGCTCGACATCACGGACATCTATCTGCTGAAGGGCGCGCTCGACATCGCGTCGGCGGCGATCGAGATCGCGGCGCAGTACAAGGTCGCGGAGGGTCGTGTGCAGGACATGATCGCGGACTACTGCAAGTGGGCCGACGAGGACGGTAACTCAGTGCCGGAGTGCGTGGACACGCGTGGGTTCTCACCGGCGGCGTTGGCGATGAACTTCGAGATGAATCTGTTGGACCGCGCGCCGGCGTTCGATCTCACTCGCGCCCAGCAGCGCTTGTCGGATGGGTTGGTGGCGACGGCGAGTGCGCTGCGCCAGTCGAACTCGACGCCGGGGCTCTTCGACTTCCAGGCCCCCGCGGTCTCAGCGCACTTCACGGAGTTGGGCAACGCGATCGCGGCGGCGCAGGCCTCGATCACGGCGAGCGCCCCGGTCTCGTTGCCGAGCGCCCCGGGCATCCGGGTCCACTTGGGCTCGTACTTCACGAACCCGCTCGACCGCGCGCGCCTGTTGTCGCTGACGGGGCTCTCGTCGCTGATCGTCTTCGAGCCGGGCGATTCGACGAGCCCGGACTGGTACGAGCGCAACGACCGCTGGTACCTGAACCTCGAGTCCTTCGAGACCGGCGACGACGTGTTGGCGGCCCTCGGTGGGTTGGTGACGGTGCCCCCGGAGAACCCGGTCGCGTGCTCGGGCACGTCCTGCGGCGAAGGCTATCGCTGCAACGAGGGCAGTGTGTGCGAGCGCGCGGCGCCGCGGTTCGCGACGGGCGAGGCGTGGGAGAGCGTGCTGGCGTCCGGGGACGAGTGGCCGGCGTTCGTGTCCGAGGTGCTGCGGGTGTTCCAGGACCTGTGAGCGGGTCTTGGGTTGGTGTTAGTGGGCGGCGTCGAACCGCCAGAACCGCGCGGAGTGGGCGAGGGCGCCGGCTCGGTGGGTTCGGGTTGGGCGTTGAATCCCGCTGGCGGTGAGTGACGCCGACTGCTCGACGCAGTCGGCGTAGTCGCATCCCGTCCGGCTCTTGCAGAGCGCGTAGAGCTCCTCGAGTTTCTTCCCTTGCGCGTCCGACAAATTGTCGACGAGCGCCTCCGTGACATCGACGCAGACCTTCAGCGTCGGCGCTTCCTGACCGCGCGAGCGCGCGCAGCTGATGGTCTGGGCGCAGTCGTACTCGGCGTCGTAGTCGAGCCCGCCGCAGGCGGTGAGGAGGAGGAGGGCGGTGGTGATGGGGAGGAGGGAGTGGTGGCGGGGGAGGGCGTGCATTTGGCGGATTGTTGGTGGGTTGGGTGTGGGGGGCAAGGGTGGGTGTGGGGCTGATCTCGAGGACAGGTGGTGAGTTATGGGCGGCCGACGCCGTGCTGTGGTCCGGTAGTATTCTGCCTGATATCGACGAGGTGCGGCGACGTGCTCATGGGAGTGCGGCTTCGCACGTTGGTGACGAACGAGAAGGCGAAGCGAGAATGCGTTTGCCGGGCGTTGTAGGACTTGACCAGCGAGCGCGTTGAGCCCGAGCCGATTCCGTGCTCAAGTCTGCCGATGGCCCGCCCAAGAAGCGTCGTCGATCCCCAGGACTGGGCTACTGCGATAGCTCTCCTTGAGGCGGCGCTATCGGATGGAGATGAGGTGTTCAGCACGACGGCCTTCCGCAAGGAACTAGAGCGCAAAGGCATCGAGGACCCGAAGCTAGTTATTCGGCGGCTTCGGTTCTATGACGACGATACTGAGATGGACCCAGGATGCAAGCGCCCGAAGTTCGATTTCTATCACCACGGCCGTAGCTTCTACTCCGAGCAAGCGTACAACGAACTTGAGGACGAGACCGATGAAGAGGCAAAGACAGCCTACGACGCAGAGGCCGGAGGTGCTCCCGAGGAGGGCGTCGAGGAGGTCGCTGCGAGGCGCTCATACCGGCAAGAGGAGGCGCGGCTCGTCCCCTATGTGCGGACGGCTTTGGACGAGATGTATGCTTCGGACTTCGCCCCGGAAGACGTCGCGTCGGTCGCATTCGATGTACATAGTCGTCGTGCCGGGAGCGAGTACGAGAATGTCGATGTTCTTGCCGTTCATTGGCGGTCCGAGAAGCGGGTTGACATAGTTACCGTTGAGATCAAACTGCACTTCGGGCCGCAGGTGGTTCACCAGGCACACAACTATACGCGCTTCTCCAACCGTGTTTGGATCGCCGTGCCGGTTGCGGTGAGGTCCGACGAGGCGGCCGTGCAGCTCCGTGAGGAGAACCCGACGCTCTTCGATTACGTCACGGAGATCGGTCTGGGGATACTCGGATGCCACCGTCGACAGGGTGGGAAGTACGACGTCTTTCCATTGCAGTGGCCGAGGAGGTTCGAGCCCGACCCTGTAGAGTTCGATGGATTTGTTGAGCGGTATCGTCCCGAGTTTGAGGACACGCGCGTCGTCGAGCCTGAACGCCGCCGCAACTACGCTAAAATTCGTTAGGAACGCCCGAAAGGCAACAGTGTGAGCGTTGGTCGTATTGAAATGTCGCGCCGCTGCGCTTTAGAATAGCACCGACTGTGATAATAAAGCCCCCCGGGACCCTTACGAAGGAAGATGTCGCTAGGTTGATTGATGCACGCGTGCCTGAGGGGCGACGGCTCGACTACAAGCAGGAACTCCCTAGCTTGGACACGCCTCGCAGCGTTACCGAGCTACTGCGTGACGTGACAGCGTTCGCCAACGCCAGCGGCGGGCAACTGATCTTTGGTGTTTCAGAAGTTCGAGATGACAACAACCATACAACGGGTGTTCCCTCGTCTCTCGTTCCCTTCCCTGTCGAGAACGTCGATAGATTAAGGATCAGGCTCCTTGACAAGATTCGGGGCAGCGTGGATCCGCCCATCGTTGGACTCGCGATGGATTTCATCGAGTGCAGCGAGGGTGAGTATGTCGCAATTCTACGCGTCCCGCCAAGTCTCTCGGCTCCTCACATGATCACGGAAGGGGCCGGTGCGCAGAGAGGCAATTCTAGATTCTATTACAGGCACGGGTCCAACAAGCAGCCTATGGATGTATCGGAAATCCGCGCAGCGTTTGTGCGCTCGCAGTCTCAGCAGGCCCTGGTGCGTACTCGGCTGAAGTTGGCGGCGGACGCCATCCTCGCCGGCGAAACCCCTCTTGACCTTGGGGTGGCTTCGAAGTTGTGCCTACTCCTTCTGCCCATTGATGCCGTCTCGGCGGAGCCGCCAACAGTAGACTTCGATCATGCCTCGGTAAGGAGCCTACTTCAACCGATTCGAGGCTTCGCGCCAGGCGCCCGCTTCAACTTCGATGGCTACCTAACCTACGCAGTTGGGCAAAGCGGAGAAAATCTTTCTTCGTACACGCAGTTGTATCACGACGGTTCAATCGAGGCGGTCTCGACCGACGTACTCCGCATAGCCCGAGGGACCGGAGCGGCGTATCTTGAGATGGATGTGATCGCGGGCGAGATCGTTAAGGCGTGCCAACGGTACCTGAAAGCACAGCAACTAATCGGTCTCTCGATACCAGTGTATGTCGCGATGGCCTTCCTTGAGTTTCGTGGGGTCCAATTGCGGTCCAGACCTGGCGACATTGTTCATGAGTTAGATCGAGACAACATGTTGCTTCCACCGATGGTTCTAGACAGCTTTGAGCCAGACGTCCCCGCTGTCTTTCGCCCGGCATTCGACCGAATCTGGCAAGCTTTTGGCTTCGAAAGCTCCTCGCTCTATGAAAGGGGCGCTGTCTTCGGAGAATCTCTGTGATACAGAGTGCGTCTCCAAGCGATATCCCGCAATCGATTGAGTCTCGAACAGCTGAATCCGAGCATCTGGCGGACGGCTTCCGCGCAATTGGAGGGACGCGTTGAGCAGAATCTTCATCTCATATTCACATGTCGACTCGGCATATGCGGAGGTTGTCGCAAGGTCGATGACTCGCGCGGGGATTCCGTATGCAATCGACAAAATAGAGCTGCGTCCGGGGGACTCGCTTAGGAGAAGGATCGGCGCGGCTCTGGATTCTGCTACTGCTCTCGTTGCGCTTCTTACGGAGGCTTCGTCAAAGTCGAGGTGGGTCGAGGACGAGTTGATACTGATCCGTGACCTCGGGAAGCGCATCGTCCCTGTTCGCTGCGATGCGGCGGAGTGGCCGCCGAGCATCCGGCTTGTTCTGAGCGACTCCTTGTGGGTGAACGGAGTCACCCCAGATGCCCTCGCTGCGGCCGTTCCAAGGGCATTCTTCGACCTACTCGCCGCGTCACCGTCAGCTGGGATGGGAAGGTTCTCAAGATTCGTAACGAGACCACGCTCGCCTTCGGTACGGTTGTTTCAGGGGACGCTGCAGACGGCCGTTCGGGAGCTCGGTTTTGGGCGATGACACTGTCGTGGTTCCCACGGACCAAAGGGCAGATCCGCGTGGCATCGTAACGCGCAGCGTTCTCGATTTCTTTCGAGTCGAACCTGAGAGCGTCAGAGGTCGAAGTCGTGCGTTCTCGAGTAGAGAAGTTGTGGAACTCTGGTCTGGTCAGTACGACGGGGTCACCGTACAAGTCGTCGCCTCCACGGTCTTCAACGACGCTGGTGCATACCGAGCCGAAGATCAGTGGAGAGCCGCCCACGCCGCCTTGAATGCAGCTCGGGCGGCAGGCGCTTCAGTTCTGTTTGTGCCGTCGCTCGGCACTGGCGCGTATGGATGGCCTCGTGATACTGCCCCCATTAACTGGCTCTATGGAGCGCTCGATTGGACAAAGCAGAACGAACTCGCCACGGAGGAGGCACCCTGGATCGTTATTTGCCAACCTGGAGGGGTTGGATTTCGGACTGCAGAGAGTTGGCTAGATGCGCTTACCGGGGAAAGGATAGGTCTCCTCGAACAACGGCGGTGGCAACTAGAGATTGAGCGACCGGGACTGGCTCCGCAGACTGTTCAAGCGCAATGTGACGCTCCACTTGGAGTAGCGGTCAATCCTCTCGTTCGCGATGTCCCGGCGCACTCAGTTCCGGTTGCGGTACATCCATCGATTCGGTTCGTGAGAAGGAAGTCGGATCTCATCTACAACCTTGGAACCCCACTGAATCGGACGGCGTTCGCCGACGGATCTCGGGTTCTTCTCTTTCGCGATGCGACTCAGGCGATGGGGTGGGTCGAGTCGGCGAGCACCCGATGAATGCTGACGAGGCGCAGTCCGCAGCGAGATGAGCCCGGCGGAAATTTCGATATGCCCATTGTGTTCCCCTCGAGTCCGTCGAACCTGAGGCCGTCGCGCGTCGTCATGCTGATCGATCCATCGGCCTCGCGGATCTGCGGCACCAGCGGCACCTTGCGAATCTCCGGGTCGGGGTACTGCTCCATCCACAGCCGCAGCGAGCCTTCGAGGACATCGAGCTCCTCGCAGATCGCCGCGAACGTCGCGCCGTCGGAACGGAGCCTTCGTGCTTGGCTCGCGAGTCGTCTCTTCTCGGATGTGGCCCAATGCCGTCGCTTCTTCATCGCGCAGGCGCTACCCGTGGGCGATCAGCCTGTCATGGGGGCTCGGCGAGCACGTACCTTGATCCGCCTGCGAGTATGACCGCGGGTTGACTAAGGTGAGGGACGGGCGGACTCTCCGTTAGGTAATGGCACGCCGGGTCTTCTCTAGTTTTCACTATCGACCGGATAACTGGCGTGCGGCGCAGGTCCGCAATATCGGCGCGATAGAGGGCAATCAACTCGCAACCGACAATGATTGGGAAAGCGTAACGTCGGCAGGCGATGGTGCCATAGAGCGATGGATTCAGCGCCAGATGCATGGCCGATCCTGCGTCATTGTCCTCGCGGGCTCCCAGACAGCTAAGCGCAAGTGGATTGACTACGAGATCAAATATGGATGGCAGCAGGGAAAAGGTGTTTTTGCGATCCATATTCACAGGCTGAAGAATCGACTAGGTCTCCAGTCCCCGAAGGGGTGGAATCCTTTCTCACACCTCAACCTAGGCGGGGTCTCCTTCGAGACGATCGCTCCTTGTTACAGCCCGCCATTCGTAGACAGTAGGCTGGTCTACCAGTACATTGCCACCAATATTGAACGTTGGATTGAGAACGCAATTGCGATTAGGGGACGATTCTGATAAGCGGTGTCCGGCGCTATAGGTTGTGGCGATCCTCCTTCCATTGGACAGAATGTTGTTGTCGAATACGTTAGAGGCGTATGGGTTCGGCGACCTCACCACCGGAAGACTGAAGTGGGCACGCGCCGCCAAGGTGGTTCGCCCCCTTACGAAGAACCGCTTGGCCTTCGCCGGACCGGAGGCGCTGTCGATTGTTGCCGTCGCGACCGGAACAACGACGAGCTCATTCAGCTTTCCTGCCGGGCATCGCAGCAGCTATTTGCGCTCGTCACCTGACGGGCTACGCTGGTACTTCGCGCCGACATCCGGGGCGGCGGACCAGCGGGGAAGTGTTGATGCGTTCAAGCTAGAGATGGGCGGCCCAGTTCCGATGTGGAGTGCAAGTGAGCGACGAGCAGAATCGGGTGGCCCTGCATTCCTGGGGGGTCGTCGCCGTCAGCCCCACGATCGTCGTAGGAACCT
>JAUHYN010000507.1 GCA_030426505.1 bacterium
TCGATCAGCTTCGACAGCTGCCGCGGCGGGTCGGGCTGGGCGAGGATCTCCGAGCCGGCCTTCACCTCCCACTCGCTCATCGCGCGATCGACAACCGTGAACAGGAGGTCCTCCTTGTTCTCGAAGTGCCAGAAGATCGAGCTCTTGCTGGTGTGCGCCTCCTTCGCGATCAGGTCGAGCGAGGTGCCCGCGTAGCCGCGCGACGCGAACAGTCGCGTCGTCACGTCGATGATCGTCTTGCGAGTCTGCTCACCTTGCTCTTTGCGCTGTCTCTGCATGAATCCGTTGTACTAGGTGGTCAGGACTCACGACAAGAGTAACCGGCCGGAATTCCTACGGATTCGGTGTCGATTTATCCTGACCGTCGGTCAGGACATGAGGTGACGCGCTCGAGGCGGGCGCGCGCGGCGCCCTGGACCGACCCTCGGTCGGGGCGATCATTCGGGCTGCGGGAGGCAGGTGAAGTAGGGGCTCTCGGTCACGTCGAGGTGTTGGGCACACACGTAGCCCGTCCGGCAGTCCTGGAGTTCCGAGTCGCAGATGTCCCCACACACGAAGCCGCTGCCGTCGCAGCGCGCGTCGCCCGGGCAGTCCGCGTTCTCGTCGCAGACGATCGTGCAGTAGCCGTCCTGGAAGGGGAGGCACGTCGCGAGCTCGTTCATGAGCGCCGCCGAGCAGCTCGGCTGGTCCGTACACGGATCGCCGACGCCGCCGGCCGGCACCACGCCGCAGTCGTCGTCCATCCCGTCGCAGCCCTCGGGGCAGCAGGTGTCGCCGTCGGCGCACATCGTGATGAGCGTAGTCGTGCAGGTCGCGGTGCAGGTCATCGCGTCGCCGACGAGCATCGCGGTGGAGCAGTTGCTCGACGTGCAGGACGTCGGGCAATCGCCGTCGCAGGTCTCGCCCGGGTCCACGAAGCCGTCGCCGCACGTGGACATGCAGTCCGGGTCGTTCGCGCTCGAGCATCCGGGCGGGCAGCAGCCGTCCGCGAGGCCGCACTGGGCGCCCGAGCTGTACGCGCACTCGAGCGTGCAGTTGTTCGCGCTGCCGTACTGCGTGACGGTCGTGCAGGCGTCCGGCGCGACGCAGTCCTCGCAGTCGCCGTCGCACGTCTCGTTCTCGTCGACGGTGCCGTCGCCGCAGGACGCCGAGCAGTCGCTGTCGAGGCCCGCGTTGCACGCGTTGGGGCAGCAGCTGTCCCCCGGCACGCAGAGGTTGATCGCCTCGTACTCGCAGGTCGCGCGGCAGCCCGAGCCGACCAGGGTGTCGGTCGTGCAGGCGATGCCGTCGTCGCAGCTCGTGGGGCAGGGGTCGCAGAGCTCGCCGAGGTCGACGACGCCGTTGCCGCACTTGTTCACGGCGGTGCCGGGCGCGCCGCCGCCGCTCTCGCGGCTTTGCAGACAGCCCGCGAGCGCAGTGGCGAGGACGAGGAGCAGGGTGGCGTTGCGCATCGCGGCAGGCTTCACCCATTGCGCGCCGTCTGTAAACCGCTGGCCTTCCGACGGTCGTCTGACTAGCGTCCCGACCGGTGACGAAGCGATTCAAGGCCGCCGTGATCGGCGGGAGTGGCTACGGTGGCGGAGAGATCATTCGGAGGCTCCTGATCCACCCGGACGTCGAGCTGGTCCGGGTGGCCAGCATCGACTACGTCGGGGAGCCGGTCTCCGCCGCCCACCCGAACCTCGAGGGCCGGACGGACCTCGTGTTCGAGGACCTCGAGGCGAAGGACGCGGCCGACGGTATGGACGTCGTCCTCCTCGGCCTCCCGCACAAGGTCTCGGCCCACAAGGTCGCCGAGATCCTCGAGACCGGCGCCAAGATCGTCGACCTCTCCGGAGACTTCCGGCTGAAGGATGTCGCCGCGTACGAGAAGTTCTACGCGACGACGCACCCCTGCCCCGAGCACCTCGACAAGTTCGTGTACGGGCTGCCGGAGCTGAACCGCGAGAAGATCGGCGCGACGCGCTGCGTGGCGAGCCCCGGGTGCTTCGCGACGACGATCGAGCTCGGCCTCCTGCCCCTCGCGCCTCGCGGGTCAGGTCGACGTCGTGGCCATCACCGGGTCGAGTGGTTCGGGTGTGAAGGCGTCCGCCGGCACGCACCACCCCGTGCGCGCCGTGAACCTCAAGACGTACAAGACGCTCGTGCATCAGCACACGCCGGAGATCCACGAGACGCTCGCGGCGAGCGGCGCCTCCAACGTCGCGCTCCAGTTCGTGCCGGTGTCGGCGCCGCTGTCGCGCGGGTTGTTCGCGAGTTCGTTCGTGCGCGTCGACGCGTCGATCCCGCCCGACGACGTCCGCGCCGCGTTCGCCGAGACGTACGCGGACGAGCCGTTCGTGCGCGTACCGGCCAAGCGCCTCCCGGAGGTCGCCGCGGTCTCCGGCTCGAACTTCGCGGAGGTCGGCGTGGTGATCGGCGAAGTGGTCGACGGCAAGCGCGTGGTCACGTGCATCAGCGCGCTCGACAACCTGATCAAGGGCGGCGCGGGGCAGGGCGTGCAGAACATGAACCTCGTGCTCGGGGTCGACGAGATGGCGTCGCTCGTCGACGCGGGCAGCTGGCCGTGAAGATCGTCGTCAAGCTCGGCGGGGAGCTCCTCTCCGCTGCGCGCGCCGACGAGCTCACCGCGATCTGCGCGGGCGTGCGCCACTTCGTCGCGGCGGGGCACCGCGTGGTCGTCGTGCACGGCGGCGGGCCGCAGACGACCGCGCTCCAGACCGCGCTCGGGCAGACGCCGAACATCGTGGGCGGTCGCCGCATCACCGACGCCGCGACGCTCGAAGTCCTCGAGATGGTCGTCGGCGGTCGCCTCAACATCGAGTTGGTGTCCGCGCTTCGGCGCGCCGGAGTGAGCGCCGTCGGGCTCAACGGCGTGAGCGGTCACGTGATCGCCTGCGAGCGGCGCCCGCCGCGCGTGGTGAGCGGCGCGGGGCCCGAGCCGGTCGACTTCGGCTTCGTCGGCGACGTGACCGGCGTGAACCACGCGCTCCTCGAACTGTTGATGGGCGCGGCGTACGTGCCGGTGCTCGCGTGCATCGGGAGCGACGCCGACGGGCAGGCCTACAACATCAACGCGGACGCGGTCGCCAACGGGCTCGCGATCGAGGTCGGCGCGGATCGCCTGCTTCTGATCACGAGCACGCCCGGGGTGCTGCGCGACGTGAAGGATCCTTCCTCGCGGATCGAGACGCTGACCGTGGAAGAGGGGCGCGCCGCGATCGAGGACGGCACCGTCCAGGGCGGCATGATCCCGAAGCTCGAAGAGTCCTTCACGGCGCTCGAGCGCGGCGTCGGCGAGATCCACGTCCTCGGGAGCATCCGCGACGGCGACCTGCAGCGCGTGCTCGATACGCCGGGCGCCGTCGGGACGGCGCTGTTGTCGGCGCGTTGACCGCGCGAGCGAGCGCGCAGCTAACAGCTCGCAGCTCACAGCAAGATCTCCCGAGCGCATGCCGTGGGTGATCGCGCGTGACGGCGAGCGCTCGGCCTCGGTGCGAGCGTCACCTCGAGGCGGCGCGCGAGAGTTCTTGCTGCGATCTGCGAACTGCTCACTGCGAGCTCTTCAGAGTCCGAGGAGCGCTTCGCGCGCGAGCGGGATCGGGAGGCCCAGGCGCAGGAAACGATCGTGGAAGTCGCCAAGCGAGAACGCCTCGCCGTCGCGCGCCTTCACGGCGTCGCGGAGCGCGAGGATCTCCATGCGGCCGAGCGCGTAGTAGAGGTAGGTCGGATCGTAGGTCGCGCGCTGCGTCTCGCGCAGCGCGGGGAACGGCGCGAAGTACGCGATGCGCTCGAAGGCCTTCGCCGCCTCTTCCACGCTCTGGCCGTCCACGTGGATCGCGATCGCGGCGTGCCACCGCGCGTGGCGCTGGAGCGCGCGGCGGAGTTGGCCGAGGCGGATCTTCGGGTCGCCGTCGCCGAGGCCCTCGTCGATCATCATCTGCTCCGCGTAGTGCGCCCAGCCCTCGATGAGCGACGCGGTCCCGTGGACCTGACGCAGCGCCGACGGGATCTGTTTCTCGTAGAGGAGCTGGACGAAGTGCCCGGGCATCGCCTCGTGGATGCTGATGCCGAGGAGGCCCGGGAAGTTGAAGTAGGTGAGGTGCTGCGCCTGCTTCTCGGCGTCCCACGTCGGATCGACGTTCGTGATGTTGTAGTACGCCTCGCGCGCCTCCGTCTCGAAGGGACCGGGTGTGGACATCGAAGCGAACCCGCGGCGCGCGTACTTCGGGGACTCGCGGATGATCGGGAGGTCGTCGGTCGGGAGCGTGACGATCGCGTTCGCGACGACGAAGTCACGCGCCTCTTCCACGAAGCGCGCGGCGGTCGCGATCAAATCATCGGGCGTCGGGTGCTCCGCGGTGATCGACGCCATCACTTCCGCCGGTGAGCGGTCGGGATCGATCTTCGCGGCCTCGCGCGCGACCCACGCGTGATAGCGCTCGATCGCGGCGTCGTTCATCGCGCGGAGGGCGTCGGCGTCGAGGTCGAAGTGTTCCTCGAGGCGGAGCTTCTCCTCGAACGTCTCGCGGCCGAGGCTCGGATCGCCGTTCGAGCGCGCGAGGAGATCGGATTCGAGCCAGGCGCGGTAGTCCTGGAGCGCGGCGATCGCGGCTCGGCGCGCGGCGTCGAAGCGCTCTCGAGTGGCTTCGTCGAGGTCCGCGTAGCCCTGCGCGGCGAGCGCGGCCGGGACGTCCTCTTCGAGGAACGACACCGTGCCCGCGGTGCTCTTCACGGCGAGCTCGGTCCACAGGCGCGGGACGTCGTCGAGGTTCTCTCGCGCGAGCGTAAGGAGCGGCGGGACGCCGAGGAGGCGCGCGGTCGCGCTCTGCACGCGCGACCCCACCGGCGCGAACTGACGATCGATCAGCGAGGCCACGCCGCGCGCCGCCACGTGGTTGTACGTCATCGGGTTCCGCTTCCAGTCCCGGACGGTGGTGCGTTCGAGGCGCTCCGCGCGCAGCGCGTGATCGAGGACGCGGTGATCGAAGCGGCGGCGGGTGTCGAGTGTGGTCGGATCGATCGCGGCCACGCGGTCGAGGAGCGCGTCGATCGCGAGGACGCGGCGCTCGATCGCCGCGGGCTCGAGGTCCGGGAGTGCGGCGTCGTGGTCGTGGACGCCGAGGCTCGTCGCCCACACGGGGTGCGCGGCGTAGAGCGCCGTGAGGTGCTCGGCGGCGAGCGCGTCGAACGCGGCCGCGGGATCCTCGGTGGCGCGCGGCGCGTGGGCGCAGCCGAAGAGCGCGAGGAGGACGACGGGAGACAACCGGCCGGCGCGAATCATCGGGGGAGGGCCAGGGCGCTGCCTTCGATGCGCGCGACGTCGAGGAGCTGCTTCGTGAGTGTGGCGGGGTCCGAGGTCGGGGCCTGGCAGCTCTGCTCGTAGCAGACGTAGGCGGTGGCTTCGGCGCCCTTCAGGACGCGCTTCTCGGCGAGGACGGGGAGCGCCTTCGCGAACGCTTCGACGTCGGCCTCGCGGACCACGGTGAGCACGCGGTTCGGAACGAAGGTCCCTCGCACCACGGCGACGAGCGACGCGCCGCTGCCCTCCTTCGCTTCGACGATCACGATCTCCTTCGCACGATCGAGGCGGTAGTCGAGCGCCGTCGCGAGCTTCGGGCACTCGACGGCGCCGCGCTTCAGGGACTCGCCGAACGCGGTGAGCAGCGCGTCGGCGCGCTCGCCGTACGTGGCTTCGCCGGTGAGCGAACCGAGGCGGAGGAGGTTCAGCGCGGTGACCGAGTTCCCGGAGGGCTGGGCGCCGTCGTAGATCGGCTTCTCGCGGAGGAGGAGCGCCTCGCCGTCCCGCGGTGTGGAGAAGTAGGCGCCGTCCTCGGCGTCGCGGAAGAGATCGTCCTGAGTGGATTGCAGTGCGATCGCGCGCTCGAGGTATCGAATTTCGTTCGTGGCCTCGAAGACGTCGATGAGTCCGGAGATCAGGAACGCGTAGTCCTCGAGCACGCCGGTGTGTTTGGCGCGCCCCGCGCGGAAGGCGCGCCCGAGGCGGCCGTCGGTCGTGAGGTCGGAGGCGATGAAGTCGGCCGCGCGCTTCGCCGCCGCGACGTAGCGAGGCTCGTCGAACGCGAACCCTGCTCTCGCGAAGGCCCCGATCATCTGCCCGTTCCACTCCACGAGGACCTTGTCGTCGAGGAGCGGGTGGATGCGCGCCTCGCGCGCTTCGTAGAGCTGGGCGCGCGAGGCGGCGAGCTCGGACTTCACTTCGTCTTCGGTGACGCCGAGCTCCTTCGCGACGTCGGCGTGGGACTTCACGACGGAGAGGATGTTGTGGCCCTCGAAGTTCCCGCCGGCGGTGACGCCGTAGTAGGCCTCGACGAATTTCGCTCGCGTTTCGCCGACGACCTCGCGAATTTCCTTCGGGCTCCAGACGAAGAACTTCCC
>JAUHYN010000508.1 GCA_030426505.1 bacterium
CTCCATGATCTGCGCACCGACCGTCAGCACCGGATTCAGCGACGACATCGGCTCCTGGAAGATCATCGCGATGCGCCCACCGCGGACGGCGCGAAGCTCCGCGGGCGGGAGCGTCAGGACGTCTCTGCCCTCGAGCCGGACCTGGCCGCGGACGATCTTCGCGGGCGGCTCGGGGAGCAGCCTGAGCAGCGTCTTCGCGGTCACGGACTTCCCGCACCCGGACTCACCGACGAGGCCGACGGTCTCGTCGCGATCGACGTGAAACGAGACATCTTCGACCGCCGTCAGGAACCCGCGCGGCGTCTCGAACCCGACGGTGAGACCTTGGACTTCGAGGAGCGGCACGTCGACGACGCGGGAGGATAGCACTCCCTCCGCCGGCGCGCGTCGATCAATCGCAGAGACTCGTCCCCCAGAGTTGCTCGCCGCACTTCACCTCGGTGATTCGACCGTCGCGCTGCCGGAAGTGGACCCGGCAGCGGAGCGTGTCGCCGTCGATCTGGACCGTGACCTCGTCGCCGCGGACGGTGTAGCGGCCGGCGCTCGTGGCCGCGTACTGGTTGCCGCTCGCGACGCCCCACGATCCGGTCTGGCCCGTACTCCCTTGAATGGAACCGGACCCGGTCGTCTCGCTCCCGTAGGTGAGGCCGCCGCGCCCGTCGAAAGTGACGCGTTGCGTGCGTCCGATCTCGCTGTTGCCGGAGTAGGCGCACAGCGCGCCGACGAGCTGCGCGGTCCCAGACGACGCGGATGGGGTCGTCGCCACGCGCGCTGTGCGGGCGAGCGCGTCGAGGCGCGGGGCGAGCGCGTCGAAGCCCTTCGGGCCGGTCAGTGCGAGGAGCGCGAGCGCGCCCTTCTTCGGAGCGAGGATCCCGATGACGCGACCGCGGAGCGGCGCGCGGTCGCTCCCGTGCCCGGCGAGGTCCACGGCGAACGCGCGGTACTTCTTCGTCGCGTACTTCTTCACGGGGCCCTTCGCCTCGAGGGCGAGGCCGTCTTCGTGGATCCCGGCGGCGCCCGCCGCGCGCACCGACGCCTCGGTCGCGGACGGGTCGGCCCAGACGACCAGCATGCCGGGGATGCGGTCGTGGCCCAGGATCACGCGTCCCCCCTCCTGCCGAGCGCGCCAACCGGCCGGGGCGGTGAGCTTCCAATCGCCGACTTCGATCTCGGCGGCTTCGGCCGAGGCCGTCAGCGAGGCGAACGCGAGGAGGCACATCATCGTCGTCGTCTTCATCGGAGTCAGTCGGTTAGCACGCCTCGTGCCGAACGGTGAACCCGCCGCACGCGGGTCCCCGCTTCGGGTGGGCGTCGTCGAGTGGTCGACGTTGCCGGTCGAGTTTGCCGTTCGCGAGCCGGATCACGTGGCGCGCGGGTCCAGCGCGTCCTGCAGCGCGTCCGCGAACACGTTGAACGCGAGCACCAGCACGAACATCGCGACCGAGGCGGCGCCGATCTGCCAGAAGAAGCCGTTGATGAGCTCGCCGCGCGACTGGTTGATCATCGTGCCCCAGCTCGGCTCGCCCTGAACGCCGAGGCCGAGATACGACAGGATCACTTCGGACTTGATCGCACCGACGAACGCGAGCGCGAAGCTCACCAGCGACAAGTGCAGCGTGTTCGGGACGACGTGCCACAACAGGATGCGGAACGGCCCGTAGCCGAGCGCGCGCGCGGCCTCGACGTACTGCGCCTCCCTCACCTTCACGGCCTCTCCGCGCACCACGCGGCACGGCGCGACCCAGAATGTGGCGGAGAACGCGAGGTAGACGCCGAAGAGGCCGCGCCCCGCGATGTACGCGATCGCGATGAGCAACAGGATGGAAGGGATCGACTGGACGGTGGAGTAGAGCCACACGATCGCGGCGTCGACCTTGCCGCCGAAGTAGCCGGCGATTGCGCCGAGCGCGGTCCCGAGCGTCACCGAGAACGTCGCGGTGACGAGGCCGACGGAGAACGCGATCTTGGTCGCGTAGAGGACGCGGCCGAGGATGTCGCGGCCCTGTCGATCCGTGCCCAACCAGTGGCCGGGGCCCGGCTCGAGGAAGCCTTCGCCCACGCGCGCGTCGACGTCGGTCGCGACGAGGCCGCTCGTCACGAGCAGCGCGACCGCGGCGTACACCGCGATGATCGCGAGGCCGACGAGGGCGCCGCGGTCCCGGCGAAGTCGGTCGGTGACGGCGCGCGCGATCACGACAGACGAATCCTCGGATCGACCCACGCGTAGAAGACGTCGGTCAGGACGTTGGTCACGACGAAGAGGACGGAGACCAGGATCGTGTACGCCTTGATGACCGGGAAGTCGGCGGTGTCGAGCGCGTCGAGGAGCGTGCCGCCGAGACCCGGGATGCCGAAGAACGACTCGAGGAGGAGCGAGCCGGTCACGAGGAACGGCACGGAGATCATCACGCGCGTGACGATCGGGACCATCGCGTTCTTCAGGACGTGGACGAACAACACCCGCGGGGTCCCGAGGCCCTTGGCGTAGGCGGTGGTGACGTAGTCCTTGTCCACCTCCTCCGCGATCGCGGAGCGGTAGAAGCGCGTGTCGTAGCCCATGCCCACGACGATCAGGATCAGAATCGGGAGCGACAGGTACGGCCAGCGCTCGACGAGCCCCGGGCGGTAGCCGTGGATGTGGAACAGGGGCCACTCGAATGCGAGCAAGTACTGGCCGACGACGATGTACACCAGGAAGCTCACGCTCATGCCGGCGACCGCGAGGACCATGAGGCTGCGGTCGAGCGGGCGGCCCCGGAAGTGGGCGGCGATCAGCGCGACCGAGACGGAGAGGATCGTCGTCGCGAACAACGCCGGGACGGTCAGCGACAGCGAGGGCCCCACGCCGCGCCACAGGACGTCGGCGACCGGTTCGCGGGTGACGAACGAGAGGCCGAAGTCGAGCGTCGCGATCTCCTTCAGATACGCGAGATACTGAATGTAGAGCGGAGCGTCGAGGCCGTACTCGCGCTCGAGCGCCGCGATCTGATCCGGCGTCGCGTGCCGCCCGAGGAACTGGAGCACCGGGTCTCCGCCGAACACGTAGAACAAGAGGAACGTGATGACGCTGACGCCGAGCACGATCGGGACGCCGTGCAGGAGGCGACGGAGCACGTAACGCGTCACGGCCGCCTCGCCTCCACGTCCACGTACTTGAGCCAGGTCCACCAGGTCTCGTCGGGGCGGAAGTTCGAGACGCGCCGGTTGTACGCGTAGTAGCGCTTGCGCGCGAAGCCGCCGAAGTAAGGGGCGTCTTCGATCACCATGTCGCGCATCGCTTCGTACAGCTTGGTGCGCTCGTCGGACGGCGACATCACGCGGACGCGCTCGTAGAGGCGATCGTACTCCGCGCGCGCGTAGTTGAAGTGGTTGCTCCCGGGCGCCTCGTTCGGCCCGTAGAACATCGCGAGGTTGTTCTCGGCGTCCGGGTAGTCGGAGTTCCAGGCGAGCGCGAAGAGCTGCACTTGCTTCTGCGCGACGCGCCGCGACAGCTCGGGCCAGCTGTAGAGCTTCACGTCGAGCTCGACGCCGATCTTCGACCACTGCCGGCGCAACATCTCGCCCTGCTCCGGCGAAGAGCCTCCGCGGTACAGGCTGATCTCCAGCGGCGGGAGGCCCTCCCCGTTCGGGTAGCCCGCCTCCGCGAGGAGCGCCTTCGCGAGCGGGAGGTTCGGGCCGCGGTACGGCTCGCGGAGCTCGGGATCGTGCCCCGCGAGGCCCGGGGGGATCGGCCCCGCGTAGGGCGTGATCGAGTCGTCGTAGAACGCGCGACCGATCTCCTCGACGTCGTACGCGGCGGCGAGCGCCTTGCGCAGCTCCTTGCCGCGACCGAATCCGCCAACGATCGGGTCGAGCATGTTCACGCCGCGCAGCACGAAGTCGATCCGCTCGTACGCGTACATCGATACGCCGTCCTCGACGAACTGCGGACGCAGCGTCTGCGAGCGATCGAACAGCGCGGTCTGGTAGTCCGAGGGGACGAGGATCGCGTCGAGGTCACCGACCCGCCACTTCAGCCACATCGGTTGTTCCTGGGGGTAGATGTGGAGGCGCACGCCATCGAGGAACGGGACGCGTTGGCCGGCCGCGGCCGCGAGCTCGGAGGGGACGTCGTCGCTCGTGGGCGTCGGGTAGCGCGCGTCGCGGTAGGTCGGGTTCTTCACGAAGTCGAGCTCGACGCCCGGCGCCCACCGCGCGAGCCGGAACGGCCCCGTGCCCACCGGGTTGCGCGCGAAGCGCTCGCCGTAGTGTTCGACCACCTCCTTGGCGACGACCGCGGTGTACGGCATCGCGAGTACGTAGAGCAGCTGCGGGTACGGCGCGGTGAGGCGGATCGTGAAGCGGCGCTCGTCGTGGATCACGAAGCCCTCGACGGGCGCCTCGTAGTCGAAGCGTTCGGCGGCGCTCTGCGCCTTCTTGTACGCGTCGAACCCGACGATGCGCTCCGAGAAGACCCACCACCCCTTCGGCGTGTTCGCCGGGTCGGCCATGCGCTTGAACGAGTAGACGACGTCCGTCGAAGTGACCGTCCGCCCGACGCCGCCCGCGAAGGCCTCGTGGTCCGCGAAGCGCGCGTCGGGCGCGAGCGTGAAGGTGTACTCGAGCTGGTCCTCGCTCACCTCGGGCATCGCGGCGAGGAGGAGCGGACGGAGCACGAGCGGGCGCTCGAGGTAGTCGTACTGGAGCAGCGGTTCGTAGACGAGCGCCTGCGCGATGCTGGTCCCCTCGTCCGACGCGTGGACCGGATCGAACGACGCGATCTGCGAGCGGACGGCGAAGTGGAAGACCTTCTTGCCGACCTCCGCGGAGTCGACGCGCTTGCACGCCGCGAGTGCGACCAGCGCGAGGAGCCAGGGCCTCATGGGTCGCGCGTGAGGAACTTGATCTGGTCGATGTTCACGCGGAAGAACGGCCCGGTCGCGCCGCCGGCACCGCCGGTGTAGCGCTCGAAGAAGCGGCGCTCGGACATGTTGACCGCGTACGCGTCCATGTCGACGAGGACAGTATAGCTCTCGCCCGCGACCACATCGACCGGGAGGAACGAAGAGTCGCGCCACTGTCCCCAGTCCCCGAGGTGCGGCATCACGACGTAGCCCTCCGCGACGATCGCGCCCGACGACGAGGCCCGGACGCGGACCCGCTTGATGCCGCACGTGATCCCGGTGTCGACCGGCCCCGCGCCGTTCCCCGCGGAGAGCTGGATCAGCACGCGCCCGGTCCGGCTGGCCGCGGCCGGAGGCGTCTGGAGCGTGTGCCCCGGGTCGCCCCACGCCTCGTAGTGTTGGCGCCCGTGGTTGGTCACGAGCGTCCCGCCGGTGGCGAGGAAGTCGGAGGCGCCGAGCGCGTTCGTGCGCTCGAAGTTCGGGCCCCACCAACACACCGGGTTCGAGCGGTGCGACGCGCGGCCGTCGAACGAGAGCTCCGCGGCGTAGCAGTGACTCGGCGAGCCCGCGGAGGTGCCGGGATCCACGAAGCTCGTCGCCGACCCGGGGAGGTTGGAAGCGATGCGTGCGCCGTCGCGGTAGATCGACCAGGTCGCGTTGACGTCGCCGCCCTCCAGCGTGAGGCGGAGCTCGGGGACCGGCGTGATCGCGGAGACCGACGGCGTGCGCGGCGCGAAGATCGCGCCGTCCGTCACGAGGCGCAGCGCGCCGTTCGCCGCGCCGCGGTCGACGAGGCGCACCGTGATCACGTCGCCGTCCGCGACCGCGAGGGGCGGCGTCGCGGGCGCGCCATTCACGAGCACCGCCTCCACCTCGAGCATCGCGTCGCCGGTCGCGACGGCCTCCGGGAGGTCGATGCGGACCGCGAAGCGCGTGCCGCGAAACTCGAGATCGTTCAACGCGATCGCGTTCGTGTCTTCGAACCAGGTACGGCGGAGCGCGCGGGTGAGTCCGGGCGCGACGTCGAGGCCGGCTTCGGTGGGCACGAGCCCGAACACCGTCTCGTGGACGAGCGTGAAGAACGCCGCGACCGACCACAGCTGACGCTGCGAGTTCACGACCGGTCCAGAGTTCGCGCCGTCCTCGACCCACGGCACCTCCAGGTTCTCCATGTTCGACAGGTTGAGCGCGGCGCCGTCGTAGAGCGAACGGGCGGCGTGCGTGACGACCTCGGCGTTACCGACCGCCTTCGCGGCGCGCATCCCGTACGCGGTGACGAACGGCCAGATCGCTCGGTTGTGATAGATCGGCACCTCGCTCGACTGCGGCCACATCACGGGCGGGCCGCGCCGAAGGTGGGGGTACGTCGAGACCGCGCTCGCGCGCGACGCCTCGTCGCCGACACCCGCGAGGACGGCGAGCGCGTTGCCGAGGAGATCGAAGCGGCGCGCGGGGGCGTCGTCGAGCGTGGTGGGGAGGTGGCTCGAGTACAGGCCCTCGTCGGCGAGCCAGAAG
>JAUHYN010000509.1 GCA_030426505.1 bacterium
CCGCTGGGCGATCTCGTCGATCGAGACGTCCTCGTAGTTCTTCTCCCCGAACATCTCGATGCCCAGCGCGAGGAGCTGCTCGCGCCGTTCATCCGTCCCGAGCCGGCTGCGGGTCGCCATCGCTGTCGTCCTTCCCACGCTATTGACTCCAGTTCAATTGGTACCGTACGCTCCTATTGAATGAAGTTCAACAAGAAGATCACGCCCCGGCGCATGGACTTCGAGTTCGACGAGAACGCGATCCCGCGCTGGTGGTTCGCGGACAACCCATTGATGACGCACTACGCGAACGGGCTGAACCTCGTGTTCCCCGAGGGCGAGCGGTTCTTCATCCGCAGCGTCGCGCACTATCTCGATCAGCTCGACGACGACGACCTGAAGGAGCGCGCGCGCGCGTTCTTCGCGCAGGAGGCGTCGCACGGCCGCGAGCACACGCACTCGTTCGAGATGTTGGAGCGGCAGGGCTATCGCGTGTCGAAGTACCTCCGCTTCTACGAGAAGCGCGCGGTGCCCACGCTCGAGAAGTTGTTCCCGCCCGCGTTCCGCCTCGCGACGACCGCGGCGCTCGAACACCTCACGGCCACGCTCGGTGAGCGCGCGCTCGCGGACGACGTCCTCGATCTCGCGCACCCGCGCATGCGCGATCTTCTGCGCTGGCACGCCGCGGAGGAGATCGAGCACAAGTCGGTCGCGTACGACGTCTTCCAGACGGTCGACGGCCGCTACTGGGTCCGCATCTTCGGGATGACGTTCGGCCTCGCGACGCTGATGCTGTTCTGGACGATCGGCGCGCGGATGCTGCTCGCGCAGGAGACGCTGTCGCGGAAGGACAAGAAGTACTACCAGGCGCGCATCCCGAAGAACCGCCGGAACGAGACGCGCAAGCTCTTCCGCGCCGCGTTCCTCGACTACCTACGCCGCGACTTCCACCCCGACGACCGCGACGACTACCACCTCGCGCACGACTACCTCGAGCGCATCGGCCGCCTCGCGGCCTGACCGCGCGATCACAGCCCGAGGAACGCCGCGATCTCCCGCGCGACGAAGTTCGGGAACTCACCGTCGACCGCGTGGCCCGTGCGCTTCAGGAAGCGCGCGTAGCCGGGCGTGTTGACCATGAGCGGCGCCACCTCGCGTGTGTACTTGCAGAGGTCGCCGCACGTGTCGTCGTGGCCGCACATCAACAGCATTCGCTTGCGGTTGTTCCGGTACAGCGGCGTGGTCGTCCCGTCGGCGAACTGCTGCTGGCTGAACGCGAGCTGCTCGGCGGCGAGGCGCCAGTGCCACGTGCGGAAGAACCTGTCGTACGTCTCGAGGCGATCGAGGCGCGCCGCGCGGAGTGACTGCTGCTTGCAAGCGAACTTGTCGGAGAGCCAACACTGCGCCTGGGGCGGTCCGCCGAGGCCGCCGATCGGCGCCCAGTCGAAGCCGCCGTAGAACAGCGCGCGGCGCTGCGACGAGATCTCGTTCGTGGCCGCGAAGAACGGGTCCTTGCCGCCCCAGTTGAGCGGCATGTCCACGCCGCGGTCCTTCAGCATGTCCCAGCCCGTGTCGCAGCCCGCGGCGACCGCGTTCCTCTGCGCGATCATCGACGGCCAGATCGCGGCGGGGGACCACGGTACGACGTTGCGGACCCACGCGAGATCGTTCCTCCGCCCGAGCCGCATCGACATGTTGCCGCCGAGGCTCCCTCCGCCCACCGCGACGATGCGCGGCTTCAGCCGACGACCCACGCGCGCGTCCAACGCGTCGACGAACGCGACGATGTACGCTTCGATGAAGTCGAGCAGTGGGGTGTTGTGACACGCGACCTCGGTGATCGGCGAGATGCGCGTGTGGTCGATGTTGTCGGCGTAGCCGCTCGTCGGGAGATCGAACGCGACCACCGTCCAGTTCGTGTCGCCGGGGAGGCGGTGCAGGGCCTCCGCGAGGTGGTCGGCCTCTTCGGTCCGCGAGTCCATCCCGTGGATGTAGAGGAAGACACGCGCGTCGTCGGCGATGGCCGGGTTCAGGTCGGCGGCGACCCGGCGCGTCCCGCCGTCGACCAGCGGCGTGCGCGAGCGGCCGAGGTTCGGCGGGCGGCGGTGCGAGATCGTGTAGCGCGTCCCGACCGTGATCGACGAGCCGGGGACGCGCACGGAGAGCGACATCTGCGGGGACGATGTCGACGGGACGTTCACCGGGCGGTACGGCTGATCGTCCTCGCCCGACACCGCGATCCAGCCGAGCGCGCGCCGCGCCGGCGCGTCGTGATCACCGCGGATCGCGTTCGCCACCGCGTACGCGCGATCCAGCGCCTGCCGGACGCCCGCGTTGCTCGCGCGCCGACACGCGCCGACGCGCGAGAGGCGCGCCTCGTCCGGGCGCTCGCGCGTGAACGCCGCGAACGACGCCTTCCCCGTGACGGCGAGATCCGCGAACGCCCGCCCGAAGTCCGCATCGGATGGCGTGGTCCCGCGCGCCGGTCCGTTCTGCGTGAAGCGCACCGCCGACGCGCACAGCGCCGCGAGCGGATCCCGCGCCGCCGCCACCGCGCGGAGCTCGGCGCGGAGGCGCCCCTCGTGCGCGCCGAGCGCGCTCCCGGGGCCACCCGTGCGACGCGTCGAAGCGTAGTCCGCGCGGCGCGCGAGCGGCGGCGGCTGAAAGCCCGCGGCGATCTGGAAGAGGTCCGCGGCGTAGATGTAGTGCGCGACGATCGCCTCCCGTTCGTTCGTCGGGATGCCGCTCCAGTCGAGCATGTCGCGCGGCGGGAGGTAGTAGCTCGGTGGAGCGAGCCGCGGCGGCGTACACCGAGGCTCCGCGAGGCGGCCGCGCGTGGGCGGGGTGACGTCCTGGTGGTTCGTCGCGACCGTCCCGCCGTTGCAGACGAGGCGCGCCGGCGGCTTCGTCCACGCGTCGCCCGGGACCGTGACGGTCTGGTCGTCGTTCGCCCCGCAGCGGTAGCTGATCTCCATCGCCTGCGTGCAGTGCGCGCGCGTCGCGGCGCGCACCCCCGCGGCCCCGTACACCTGAGGTGTCGGCGCCGGGTACGAGCAGGTCGCGCGCCCGTTGCACGCGCTCGCGACCAACCGCGTGAGGTTGCCGCGACGCTGGATGTCGAGGCAGCCGATGCGCGCGTTCGTCACCGTGATCGCGCCGATCCCGGGGCCCGGCGGAACGGGCGGGAGCGTCTGTCCGCAGGCGAGGTCCGCGGCGGGTTGATTCCAGGCGTCGCCCGGCACGAACACCGTTCGCCGATCCCCACGCCCGCAGTTGTAGACGATCTCCATCGCTTGCGTGCAGAAGGTCCGCGTCGCGGCGCTCACCCCCGCCGCGGCGTACTGCTCCGGGGTCGGCGCGCGGTAGCGACAGCTCGGGCGGTTGTCGCACGCGCTCCGCACCAAACCCGTGAGGTTCCCCGCGCGCTGGATGTCGAGGCAGCCGATGCGCGCGCTCGCGACGCGGATGCGATCCGGCTCGGGACGCGTCGGCGGAGGCGGCGCCGCTGCGCGGCACTCGAGGCGCGCGGGCGGGTGCTTCCACGCGTCTCCCGGCACGGTCACGGTGTGTGAGTCGCCGCCCGGGCAGCGATAGACGATCTCCATCGCCTGCGTGCAGAACGCTCGCGTCGCCGCGCGCACGCCCGCCGCGGTGTATTGCTGCGGAGTCGGCGCGCGGTACGTACACGTCGCGCGCCCGTCGCACGCGCGACGCACCACCGGCGTCAGGTTGCCCGCCGTCTGGATGTCCAAGCACCCGATGCGCGCGGTCGTGACCGTGATCTGAGCGGGGGCGACCTCGGGCGCGAGCACCGCGAGCGCGACGAGAGCGGAGGGCAAGGAGCGCTTCATCGGCGCCGATGATGCGCCAACTCCTCGCCGCTGTCGTGACGCCCGCAGCTCGAGCGAGCGGCGCGGCAATTGTGCGAAGTCAGCGCGTGCCCACGTCGCAGGTTTGCGTCGTCACTTCCACGCCTCGTACTTCTTGGCCGACTCCGGCCCCGCGAAGACCTGGAGGCCGACCATCTCGGCGTCGCCGTTCGCGAACGTCACCTCCGCATTCGCGGGCATGTAGATCGTGTCGCCTTCGCCGATCTCGGTCGAAGCGCCGTCGATCGTGATCGTGCCGCCACCCGACAACACGTAGATGAACTCTTCGCTCGCGTCGCGGTGCACCGGGACCTTCGCGCCCGGCTGCATCGTGAGGTGCCCGACGTACGCGTTGTTGCCGCGCGCGAGGTGACGAATGGTCGCGGTCTTCGGCGGCGCCACGCCGCTCGGGGCTTCGGCGAGCTTCACGATCGTCGCCGCGTTCGCGGGCGCGTCCGAGGCGGTGGCGGAGACGGCCGCCGTCGCGCAGGCGCCGAGGAAGAAGGCGAGACATCCAGTGACGAGGTGCGACTGATCCATGTCCGTAGGGCTCGCACGAGACGAGCGCGCATTCAACGCGCGCGGCGCGTCACAGGCCCTGCTCGACCAGGAACGCCTCGATCCCCGCCGCGAGCGCCTCCGGCTCCTCTACGAACGGGTGGTGTCCACTCGCCTTCATCTCGAGGAAGCGGCCGCGCGGGACCTCCACCGAGAACCGCATCGCGTTCTCCACGCTCGTCTCGCTGTCGTGGGTCCCGGACACCACCAACACCGGCATCTTCAGCTCCGCCGCGAAGGCGTACGCGTCGAACTCGAAGAACCCGGCCGCGCGCATCCCGGCAATCAGATCGGGTGTCATCATCGACGCCATCCCGGTCGTCGCCTTCAGCTTCGTCATCATCCGATCGAACGCGAGTTGGTTCTTCGGATCCGCGAACTGGATCCCGTGCATCACCTCGGGCGGCACCAACTCCAGCGCCCCCACGAAGCGCTCCCCGATCGGCGCGTCGGACGCCAGCAACGCCCGCATCTTCGCCTGCACCGCGGGCGGCGAGCGCGTCGCCTTCTTCAGGACGTTGACCTCGAGATCGGCCGGGCTGATCAGCGGACACAACAACACGATCGCGGCCGCCCGCGGTCCGTGCCGCCGTGCGAACGTCAGCGTCGTCGCGGCTCCGTTCGAGTGACCGAGCACCGCGATCCGCTCGTAGCCGTACGCCGCCCGGATGCGCTCCACGTCGTCGGCGAGGATGTCGAACGAGTAGTTCGATGCGCCCTTCGGCCGAGTCGAGCGCCCCGCGCCGCGGTAGTCCGCGTAGATCACCGGTCGCCTCTTCGCGATCCGAGGACCGACCGTCTCCTCGAAGGGAAACGATGTCATGCCCGGCCCGCCGTGTACGAAGAGGAGCGGCGTCTTGTTCGATGCGCCCCCTTCCAGCCGCGTCCACAGCGTGGCCGCGCCGCTCTTCACGCGCTTCACTCCTTCCTGGGCGGGCGCGGCGGACGCGAGCGAACCGAGCGCGAGTACGGAAGCGAGCGCGAGCGAAACCACGGCGCGCACCCTACCCGAGAATCCGCGTCGAAGCCGTCCGACGATCGTGAGCGCGATCGCGGTCGCCCGAATCCGCACCGTGACGCCGCGGCGCCAACCGTGAGTCCACGACGACAGCCAGCGTCTCCGTCGCGCTACGTTTCTGCGCTCGAACGAGCGCCACCGGCCCTCCGCGCGTCGGCACGCGCGGTGCAAACGAAGTCGAGTCATGCAAGCGATACTCATCGGCGCACTCTCCTCGCTCATCTCCGCGGCCCCCGTCGACGGCGCCTCCGACGAAGCCGCCCGAACGAACCTCGAGCCGACCCGTACTCAGAACACTTTCATCTACTCAGGCCTCGGCCCGGGCCGCGGCGAGACCGCGATCGGGGTCGGCGGTCGCCTGCTGGTCGTCGTCCCGATGCTCGACCTCCACGTGATCCACGGCTTCACGGACCGCCTCGACCTCGAGGCGCGCATGTCGACGATCGGCGTGCTCACCGTCGCGGATCTCGGTCTGCGCTACCGCATCGTCGGCGACGAGCAGCTCTCGCTCGCCGTGCGCGCGAACGCCCACGGCGTCGGCATCTTCGCGATCGTCGCCGGCGGCGCGACGGTCGGCGCGGCCGGCGGCCTCACGCTCTCGATGGGCGACGCCGACTGGCAGCTCTCGCTCACCGAGGACATCCCGGTTCACTTCTTCCAAGCGATCGACGCCGGTGACGTCGAGGAGACGGGCAACTTCAGGGCGGTGGTGAGTCGAACCACGCTCGCGTTCGAGACGATGGTCGGGAAGCAGACGAGCCTCTACGTGTCCGGCCAGCTCTATGTCCCGATCGTCGCCGGCCAGGCGGGGGTCCTGCCGTTCTTCGCGATCGGCGCGTCGTTCTAGCTCTAGGAGGCCGCAGCAAATAGCTTCCAGTCCGCAGCAAGATCTCCCGAGCGCATCAGGCGCTGAAGCGTCGCACCGAGGAGCTGCCGGCTGCCCGCTGGTCGCTGAGAGCTAGCGTTCA
>JAUHYN010000510.1 GCA_030426505.1 bacterium
CCAACAACAGCGCCCACAGCCCGCCGATGAACTGGCCGACGATCCCCGCCGCCTTGCGCCAGTCCACGACTTGGAGCTCGAGCCCCGCGGCGTCCAGCGTTGCCGTCAACTTGTCTTGCATCGCCGGGATCGACTCGGGGTCCTCGAGGATCACCGCCGCGTTGATCGCGAGGCCGCGGTCCTGCTGGCTCCGATCGAACACCGCGTTCGTGACCGAAGCCATGCGCTCGCGCTCGGACTGTAGGTCGACGCCTTCGAACTCGTCGAACCCGACCGGGGCCTCGACGGCCTCCACGATCGCGGTGTCGTCGCCGCCGAACAGGGCGTCCTCCGCGTTCGCGGCGGTGACGTCCTCGAGCCCGACCTCGGCGCGAATGCCGGCGAGCTCCTCCTTCTTCTCCGCGGTCATCAAGCCGTACAGCTCGCGGAACGTGAGGAGGTCGACGACGTTGTGTCCTCCCGCGACGTCCGAGGTCTCGAGCCCTTTGAACTGGAAGACGCCGTAGATCTTCACGTTGACCGACTTGAGGAAGCCGGATCGCGTGAACGCGCGGAGCGTGATCGTGTCGCCGACGTCGAAGTCGTACAGGTCGATCTTCGGCGCGATCTTCTCGTAGAAGAAGTCGTAGCGCTCGAGGAGGTTCTCATCCGTGACCGCGAGGAACTGCTCGAGCAGCGCGTCGAGCTTGTCATCCTTGCCGAGGAACGTCGCGAGTTCGCGCGTGAGCGCAGCCGCTTCCGCCGACGACAGCTGATACGTGATCCGCCGGTACTGCTTCGACATCTTCCTCACGCGCGAGGAGAGCGCCGGGTCCTTCTCGATCGACTCGCCCTTCTCCACGACGGCGGTCTTCAGCTTGTCGAGGTTCCGGGCGACGAAGTGCTTCACGTGGTCCTCGCGGAACTTGCGATTGAACATGAAGCCGCGGTGACCGGGCGGGACGACCTCGCCCTCCACCACCTCGAAACGATCGAAGTACTTCGGGTACGCCTCGAGGTCCGTGCCGACGTAGCGGAAGTACATCATCCGCCCTTCCTCGGTGAACGGCGCGACCTTCGTGTCGAGGTGCTCGAGCCCCGCGATCGGGTCAGCGTCGAAGCGCTCCCAGAACGCGTCGCCGGTCGCTGCGCCGACCACCGCGAGCCCCTCTTCGATGCGATCCTTGTCGGCCGCGATCTCCTCGCTCTTCTTCAGCTCCTTCTCGAGCTGCCCGAGGATGTCGCGGATGCGCACCTTCAGGGCGGCGATCGACTCCGTGTTCCCGTTCCGCACCGCGGCGCGCAGCTCGCTGAGCGCGCGCTCGAGTTCGCCCGGGCTCGTGGCGGTCGCGGTGTCGATGCCCATCGGGAGGATCGCCTTGACGCCGTCCACGCCTTCGACCGCCTCGCGCAGGCGCGAGAAGTCGTCGATGCGGCCGATGTCCTGCGCGCCCATCATCGAGCCGCCGAACAACGAGAAGTCGTCCTTACCCTTCTTGGAGTAGATCTGGAGGTGACCGGCGAGGCTGCCGATCACGCCCGCGGACATCGCGCGATCGATCGACGTCATGAACGCCGTACCGAACACGAGCAACATCGACCCGAACGCGATGATCGAGCCGACGAACAACGTGCGCGCCCAGTGGGCGAACAGGTTGCGGAAGGCGACGAGCACCAGGATGGGGAGACGCTGCAACGCGATCACGGGCGCGCCTCGGGCTGCGCGTGCGCGGCGCCCTTCTGGTCGTCGGCGATGCGACCGTCGACGAGCCGGACGACGCGCGTCGCCTGCGCCATGACGGAGGGGTCGTGCGTGGAGAAGATGAAGGTCGTCTGCTCGACGCGATTCAGATCCTTCATCAGATCGATGATCGACTTGCCCGTCGCGGAGTCGAGGTTCGCGGTCGGCTCGTCCGCGAGGACGATCGCTGGCTCGGTGACGAGCGCGCGCGCGATGGCGACGCGCTGCCGCTGCCCGCCCGACAGCTCGTTCGGGCGGTGCTTCAGGTAGTCCGTGAGCCCGACCTTGTCGACGATCGAGCGGACGCGCTGGTCGCGATCGCTCTTCGACAACCCACCTTGCAACAGCAGCGGGAACTCGACGTTCTGGTGCAGGTTGAGGACGGAGATGAGGTTGAAGCTCTGGAAGATGAAACCGATCTTGTGGAGGCGGAGATCGGTGAGCTTCGACTCGGACATCGTCGACGTCGACTGGCCGTCGACGAGCACCGTGCCCTTCGATGCGGTGTCGATGCAGCCGACGAGGTTGAGGAGTGTGGTCTTGCCGCTGCCGGAGGGCCCCGCGATGGTCGTGAACTCACCCTTCTCGATGGCGAGGTCCACGTCGTCGAGCGCGCGCACCTCGAGGTTGCCGAGCGGGTAGGTCTTGCTGACCCCCGTGAGCTCTACGATGTTGGGCATGGCCTCTGTTTGGCCGCGCGTGACCTCGCGTCAAGGTCGAAAGGGGTCGGCCCATCGACCGACGAACGCGATCTCACCGAGCGGTCGCCGCGTGCGCGCGCCGTTCTGTCGTTCCTGCAAGCTCTCGGAGAGCGCGGAGACGTCGCCCGGGTAACCGACGGCGACGCCGGTGAGGATGTCGAAGTCTTCCGGCACGCCGTACGTCGCGCGGATCGCGTCGCGTTCGATGCCGCCCATCTGGTGGACGATCAGTCCGTCGGCGGTCGCTTGGACGACGAGGTTCTCGACCGCGAGGCCGACGTCGTGCGCGGCGTGGCGATTCGGTTTGCCGTTCTTGGTGAACGTCTTCTTCGTCGTGGTGAGGAGGAGCAGGCTCGCGTTCTTCGCCCACGCTTGGTTCGACTCGACGAGGCAGCCGAGCGCGGTCTCGAAAGCGGCGGCGTCGTCGCGGCTCGCGACGATGAAGCGCCACGGCTGCTCGTTGAAACACGACGGCGCCCAACGCGCGGCCTCGAGGAGCGTCGCGATCTGCGCGGCCGGCAGCGGGCGCGGGTCGAAGGCGACGGGGCTCCATCGGCGAGCGAGGAGGTCGTGGATGGGGTGGTCGTTGTCGCTGCGCTTTTCCATGGTCTGGGGTCGGACAATCGGCGGACGCCTCGCCGCGAGGGCCAGGCCGGCGTGCGATTGTTAACATCGACGCGGCTCGTGGGGTACGCTCAGGGGGCCAACAACACCCGAGAACGGCTGAGGATTTCCGGCCTCGTACGATTTTCGGGGCCGCGGCATTCGGGTCGCCCCCGTAAAAGCGGGGTTTCCAGGGTGACGGAGGTCAAAAAACGATCGTTGGCATCTTCGAAAAGTGCGCGTAACGGAGTCCTGCTGAGACGGCGTGCGCGTCGAGCGCGGTCGTCCCCTGGAGGTTTTGCGTATGTACGGTCGTTGGACCCTCACGTGGGCGTTGGCCCTTTTGATCTCGGCTCCGAGCTTCTCCTTCGCTCAGGACGCCGGTGAGAAGGCCGCCCCCGAGAAGAGCGCCGAGGCGAACGAGGAAGGGGCCGAAGAGAAGGCTCCGGAGGCGAGCGCCACCGAGGAGGAGTCTTCCGAGGAGGAGGCCTCCGAGGAGAAGAAGGACGAGGCCACCGAGGCGCCGGCCGAAGAGGCCGCGACCGAAGAGGCACCGGCCGAAGAGGCCGCGACCGAAGAGGCACCGGCCGAAGAGGCCGCGACCGAAGAGGCGCCGGCCGAAGAGGCCACGACCGAGGAGACCCCGGCCGAGGAGCCTGCGCCCGAGGCGCCCGCGACCGACACGACCAGCGCCGGCATGAAGGCCGCGGAGTCGGACGTCGCGAAGGAAGCGACCGAGGAGACGAAGGCGACGACCGAAGACGGCAAGGCCAAGGTCGACGCGATGAAGAAGGACGCCGCGGCGCAGACCACCGGCGAGGCCAAGGACGGCAAGACCAAGGCCGGCAACAGCGACGCCGCGGATCAGGCGAACGCGGTCAGCGGCAGCAAGGACAAGAGCAAGAGCACGGCGGCGGCCGCGGCGGCGCTCGGCGCCGGCATGGCGGTCGACCCGTCGAAGCCGTGGCTGATCAACGCGACGTTCGAGCAGACGCTCGGTCAGGGCGCGTTCGTGAAGGACCGGAACCAGGGCCGCGTCCCGTACGGCTACGCGATCTTCCTCGGCGGTTCGTACGACATCACGAAGCTCCTCGAGGGCACGCTCCGCGCGACGGCCCGCATCTCGATGGACCAGGCGCTCACCACCACGTCGAACGACGCCGGCGTGCGGCCGCGTCAGTTCTTCATGCGCGACCTCAGCCTCGGCCTCTCGGGCCTCGGGCTCTACACCGAGAAGGTGACGGGCATCCGCTTCAACGGTCGCGTGGGTGCGCTCCTGCCCACCTCGATCCAATCGCGCGCGGCCGAGCGCTACTTGTCGCTGTCGGTCGGCGGCACCGCGATCAAGACGTTCCGCGACGTCGGCCCGGGTAACCTCACGTTCGTCGTCGCCGAGACGTTCCAGAAGAACATCGCCCCCGCGAAGCCGACCAGCAACCTCGAGTTCTGCGACTCCGTGAGCCGCATCGACGGCGCCAACTGCTACTCGGCGCTCACGAACCCGTCGTACTCGTTCTTCCACACGGTGAACGCGATCTACGGCATCGGGTCGTTCAACTTCTCGCTCGGCCTCACGCTGATCCAGAGCGTCCAGTACGACATCAGCGACTCCGAGTCCGGCAACGGCCAGGTCACGCCGACCGGCACCGGCGTCGGCGCGCGCCCCGGCATCACGGCGCTATCGAACACGACGTGGGGCACGGTCTCCGCGAGCTACGTGATCAACTCGAACTTCTCGGTGGCCGCGGGCTGGGCGACGATCCAGTCGCCGCTGTTCCAGGACGGCAACAACCCGCGCGCGATTCGCTTCCCGTGGTGGAACTTCCAGGACCCGTCCTACAGCCGGACGTCGTTCTTCCTGGACGTGAACTTCCTCTACTGAGCGTCGCTCGGTTCGGCCTCGCGGACTTCGCGGTCCGTGAGGTCGAAGTGCTGACCCGGCTTCACGTCGATCTCGATCCACCGACGGAAGCGCCCCTTCGTCACCAAGATCTCTCGGTGCCCCGGCTCCACGGCGAAGCCACGGATCGGCACGCGCTTCTTCAACCGCACCCCGTCCACGAACACGCGCGCACCGCGCGGCTCGGCGAGGTCGAACGTCCCACGAGTGCTGGGCGCCATCGCGGGCTTCGGTAGCTCTGCGGGGGGCGTGACGACGGCGCGCACCGGCGCGGTCCGCTCCGCCGCGGGCGGCTCGGCGACGCGTGAGAAGAACACCGTCATCCCCCACACCAGGCAGGCGCCGCACAGCGTGCCGGCGAGGAAGAGGACGCGCGTCGTGGTGCTCGGTCCGGTCGGGACGATCACGGAGACGTCGTCCTCGAACGTGTCCGGCGTCTCGGTGTCGAGCCGAGCCGAGACCTCGTCGATCGCCTCGAGCACCATCGCCCGGTTTGACGTCAGGATCTCTTCGACCGCCAGCTCCTCCGCACCGGGCTCGCGGAAGAGGTCCGCGGGGAGGCTCGACGGCGTCGGGCGGTAGGGGGCCTTCAGTTGGGGCGGCGTCGTGCCGGACGGCGCGCGGGGGAGCGCGATCGAGCTCGTGCCCGACGGCGAGCGCTGCGGGGGGAAGCGCGGGGGCGGCGGCGCGTCCGCGTCGAGTTCGAGCGCGACCGCCTCCATGAGATCGAGCGGTGACAACGGTCCGCTGATCGCCCCGCCGAAGTCGTCGGCGTGGGGGACCGCGGGGCTCGTGATGACGTCCGGGAACTCCGGGAGCTCGATGCGGCGACTGACCGGCGGCGGAGGAGGAGGCGCCGCGCGCGTCGCGTCGCTCCGGGGCCGGCTGGGCGGGCGGCGCGGCGGGACACGGTCGGTCTCGCTCGGCGCGCGCGAGAGCGGCGTCGCGAACTCTTCGGCCGTCAGCGGTGTGCCGCCGGAGACGACGTCGGCCGCGACGGGGACGTCGCGCGTCGGCACGTCGCGGACGGCGTGCGGGCCGCTGCCCTCGTTGACCTCGAACAGGTACGTGAGGTCGAGCGACGGGTTCTCGGGGCCGGGCTTGGGCTTCGGGCGGACGACCTTCTGATCGTCGAACAGCTCCTGCACGTAGCGGCCGAGGCCGCCGGGGGGCAGCGCGCGACCGAGCTCGTGCTGTGCGAGGACCTCCAGTTCGCCGAACGGGGCACGGCGTGGAAGGAGATCCAAGCGGGCACGTTCGACCTCGACGGCGACCTCCCGGTCAACCCCGACGGCGGGCTCAAGAGCTTCGGTCATCCGATCGGGGCATCCGGGCTCCGCATGGTGTTCGAGTGCTGGCAACAGCTGCGCGGCCAGGCCGAGGCCGACCGTCAGATCGACATCTCGGCCAAGAAGCTCGGGCTCACCCACAACCTCGGCGGGTATCCGGGCGAGATGGTCAGCCTCA
>JAUHYN010000511.1 GCA_030426505.1 bacterium
AAGGGGTTCGATCACTTCCTCCAGGGCTTCCTCGCGATGCTCGTGATGACGGCGGCGATCATGTTGATCGTCGTGCCCGCGATGATCGGTGTGGTCTTCGCGTCGCGCGGCAACCCGGACGCGCTGTTCCCGATGTTCATCGGGGTGTACGGGCTCATCTTCGTGGCGAGCATCGGGCTCGGGATCTTCACGATGTTCGCGTTCCCGCTGATCGCGGACCGCGGCTACAAGGCGATGGACGCCCTGAAGCTGTCGTTCAAGGCGGCGATGATGAACCTCGGCGGGCTCGCGGCGCTGACGATGCTGAGTTCGGTGATCGCCGTGGTCCTGATGATGTTCTGCTACTTCCCGGCGTTCCTCTTCATGCCGATCAGCTTCGGCGCGATGGCGCTCGCGTACCTCGAGATCTTCCCCGACGCGTAGGCGTCGAGTCGCGAGAATGCCGGGGCACATCGTGTGTTCCTCGGCCCCATGAAGATCGAACTCACCGACAAGACCGCGCTCGTGACCGGCTCCACCGAGGGGATCGGCTACGCGATCGCGAGGGGTCTCCTCGACAGCGGCGCGAACGTCGTCGTGAACGGCCGCGGCGCCGACAAGGTCGCGGCCGCCGTCGATCGCCTCGGAGGCGACCGAGTACGCGGGGTCGCCGCGGACCTCGCGACCGCCGAGGGGTGCGCCGCGCTCGTCGAGGCCGCGCCCGACGTCGACGTCCTCGTCCACAACGCGGGCATCTTCGAACCGACTGACTTCTTCGAGGCCACGGACGAACAGTGGGACCGCCACTGGCAACTCAACGTGATGGCCGGCGTGCGGCTGTCTCGGGTCTACGCGAAGAAGATGGTCGCGAAGGGTTGGGGGCGCATCGTGTTCCTCGGCTCCGAGTCGTCGTTCAACATCCCAGTCGAGATGATCCACTACGGCGTCAGCAAGACTGCCGACGTCGCCCTCGCGCGCGGCCTCGCGAAGCGCCTCGCCGGCACCGGCGTCACGGTGAACGCGGTGCTCCCGGGACCGACCCTCTCCGAAGGGCTCCGCGGGATGCTCCAGTCGCAGGCCGAGGCGAGCGGCAAGTCGGTGGAGGAGGCCAGCGTCGACTTCGTGAAGGCGAACCGCCCGACCTCGATCATCCAACGCGCCGCGACAGTAGAGGAAGTCGCGAACATGGTCGTGTACGTCGCGTCACCGCTCGCGTCCGCGACGACCGGCGCCGCCGTTCGAGTGGACGGCGGCATCATCGATTCGCTTCAGTAGAGCGCTACCAGACGAGGTACGCGGCGCCCCAGGTGAAGCCGGAGCCGAAGGCGGCCATGCCCATCTTCATGCCGGGCTCGACCTTGCCCTGCTCGACCTGCTCCGCGAGGAGGGTGGGGATGGTCGCGGCGGTGGTGTTGCCGCATCGCTCGATGTTGCTCGGGACCTTCGCTTCGTCGAGGCCCATCGTCTGCTGGATGAACTGATTGATGCGCAGGTTGGCCTGGTGGAAGAGCACCATGTCGAGGTCGGTGACCTGCATCTTGTAGTCCCAGCAGATCGCGGCGAGGGACGTGATCATCTTCTCGACCGCGTTCTTGAAGACGAGCTTGCCGTCCATGTGCGCCCACATCATCTCGGGCGACACGACGCCGTTGCCGTCCTCGTCGAGCGGGATGAACGGGCGCTTCGTGATGTCCCAGATCTTCTGGCAGAGGACGTCGCCGTAGCGGCCGTCCGCGCCGAGGACGATGTGTTGGATGCCGCGGTCCTCGTCCGTCGCGGAGACGACGACCGCGCCGGCCGCGTCACCGAACAGCGAAGAGACGCCGCGGCCGCGCGTGGTGAGATCGAGCGCGGCGGAGTGGGTCTCGGCGCCGACGAGCAGCACGTGCTTCGCGGCGCCCGACTTCACGAGCGCGGCGGCGGTCTGCAGGCCATAGAGGAAGCCGGAGCACTGGTTGCGGATGTCCATCGCGGGGACGCCGGGGCACTCGAGGCGCGCCTGCAGGTAGACGCCGGAGCCGGGGAACGTGTGGTCCGGGCTCAGTGTGCAGAACAGGATCATGTCGAGCTCGGTCGCTTTGATGCCCGCGTTGTCGAGCGCCATCTTCGCGGCGTGGTGCCCCATCTCCGCGCTGCCGACGCCTTCGTCGGCGAAGTGGCGCGCCTTGATCCCGGTGCGCTTCTGAATCCACTCGTCGCTCGTGTCGATGCCGTACTGATCGACCAGGTCCTGGTTCGTGACGACGCGCGGCGGGTAGTAGTAACCGGTTCCGGAGATATAGGCGTTCTTCATGCGGCTCGCTCGGGAGGCACCGTCCTCGCAGACGGGGCCCAACCGCGCAAGTCGCCAAATCGCTCCGAGACCGGCCGGTCGTTATTCGACGTGCGGGCTACGCGAGACGATCCGCGAGCGCTTCGGTGCCGTCGCCGCGGATCAACCGGTCCATCAAGTGCTCGGCGACCGCGGCGATCGTGAGCGACGGGTTCACGCCGAGCGCCGACGGGATGATCGCTCCGTCCATCACGAACAGGTTCCGGTTCCCGAAGGCCTCGCCGAACGGGTCCACGACGCCCTCCGTGGCCTCGTCCGCCATGCGGCAGCCCCCGAGCGGGTGCGACGTGTTGACCGTCCCGTCCTTGCGATAGTTGTCGCAGAAGAGCTCTCCGCCGAGCGCCTCGTAGATGCGACGCATCGCGTCGACCGCCGCGCTCCATCGCTCCTCGGTACGCTCCGACGTCTCGCGCCACTGCACGCGCACCCGGTCGGCGTCGGCGAGGATCTCGCCTTCGCACGCGTCGAGCGCGAGGCACCCCATCGTGAGCGAGCGCGTGCCGAACTCGGTGAGCTGCCGCTTGAAGTCGGCGCCCCAGTTGCGCGCGCGCTTGCCGTCGCCGCGCTCGGCCACCTTCGTCGATCCGCGCCCGAGCGCATTCGGGTGCTCCGGTGGGTTCATCGTCGTGATCTGCTCCAGCGCCGGGTAGAGCGGCGCCGCGTGGAACGGGATGAGGATGAACTGGTGCTCGGGCCAGAAGCTCGGGCAGAAGCTCGACATCGGCTTGCCCTTGAAGCTCTCCACCGCGCGCTCGAAGTCGGCGCCCACGCGCCCCGTCACGCCGTAGTCGCCGTTCGACGAGAGGTGCTGACCGAGGACCGCGCGGCCGTTGTCTTCGTCTCCGCGATCCAGCGTCCGCTCGCCGACGAAGTGATCCCGCGATCGCAGCAGCAACGCGGAAGACGCGATCGCCCCCGCCGCGACGATCAACACGCGGCACTCGATCTCGAACTCGACCTTCTTGCCGCCGCGGGTGTCGACGCCCTTCACCACGTAGCCGTCGTTGGTCGGCGCGATCGTGTCGACGTCGTGCCCGGTGCGGAGCTCGACGCCCGCCGCGTGCGCGGTCGACAGGTAGTTCTTCGTGAGGTCTTGCCGCCCCGAGAAGCGCTGCCCTTGGTTCCACCACCCCTCGTTGGCGTCCTGGAACGTCGCGAGCTTGAGCGGCGCGGCGGTCGCGCCGATGCGACGACAGCCCTCCGCGAACACGAAGTCGCGCTTCGTCGCGAGCTGCCAGTGCGGGACGTTGGCGTCCGTCCACTCGAGCTTGTGGACGCGGAGCTGCTGTTCGACGACGCGGTACCAGGGCTGGAGCGCCGCGCGCGAGAACGCGGCGGGCCACAGTCGACGGCCGCGCCGCACCTGATCGAACACGAGCGACGGCGCGCGAAGGCTCACGCCGTCGTAGAGCAACGAGCCGCCGCCGAGGCCCTTACCCGTGACGACGTTCATGCTCGGGACGCCGCTTCGATACGCGCCGCGCGGATCCGTGAACAGCTCGCCGAGCTCCGTGAGGTAGTCGGGCGCGAGCGAGTGTTGGAAGCGGTTGCCTTGTTCGTTGAGCGGCGGGCCGTCCGAGAGGGGGTCGAAGCGCCCCGTGGGATCGATACCCTTGTCGAGCACGAGCACGCGGCGCCCGCTCCCCTGCGCGAACAATCCGGCGCGCGCCGCGGCGACGGCGCCGCCGAAGCCCGAGCCGATGATCACCACGTCGAACATCAGAGGAGGTCTCCGTTCGCGTCGATCAGCGTGGCGAGATCTTCACCGAGCGTCGGCGCGGGCGCGAGGTTGTACGTGTAGTCGTCGAGTACGCCCTGCGCCGCGAGCGCCGCGAGGTCTTCGGTCTCGGCGTCGACGAGGCGGCCGTCCGTCGTCCGCGGGTAGCCGCGCACCGCGATGTTCGCCGCGGCGTCCTCGAACGGCGGGAAGCCGATCGCGACGAGGCCCGCCTTCGAGTCGCTCCCGCCGAGGTACGCGAGGAAACACGCGGCGCGGAGGAAGGTGAGCCCGACGGCGCGCTCCGGATCCGCGAACCCCTCGTCGAGCGCGGCCTCTTGGAGCTCGCGCGGGAGGTGACGGAACGCGGTGAACGGGCGCTGGTCGAAGGCGAGGGCGTCGAGGTCCGCCGCGAGGACGAACCGCACCGCTTCGTCGAACGTCTCGGGTGCGCGGTCGAGGATCGCGGGGAGCACCGGGAGCAAGTTGAGTTGACGCGCGGCCGGGACGAAGTTCGCGAGCGCGAGCATGTCGAGCGTCCCCACATCGTTGGCGCCGGGGACGATGACGCGCCCTTCGGCGTCGCGCTCGGAGGGGAGCAGCACGTCGAACGCGGCGAGGAGCGTGGCCTCCGCCTGCGTGAGCTCGTCGACCTCGCGGTACGGGTAGTCCTCGGGATCCAGCGCGTCGAACTTCCCGGGCGGAGGGTCCTCGGCGCGGACCCCACAGGCGGTGCCCAGTCCGAGCAGCCCGAGGACCTTCATCACTTCGCGTCGGGACAAACGCGCCACGTAACGTGGGTGTAGCAGCGGGCGAGTCACGCGCTCTATGACAATTTGCTCAAGTACGACTCAAGAATCCTGCAATGGAAGAACGGCGCGCGGCTGCGTAACGCAGTACGTCGTGGGTCGTCCTGTCCGCATGTTCGCGCTCGGCGCCGCCCTCGCGGCGACCACGGCGGCGTGTTCGGCGGACCTCCCCGTCGAGGCGTCGCCCGGCCCCCACGCATGCGACGCCTCGGCGGGCCCACACCCCCACGACTACATCGTGGTGGGCTCCGGCGCGGGTGGTGGCCCCCTCGCGGCGCGCCTCGCTCGCGCGGGCTGCCGCGTCTTGCTCCTCGAAGCCGGCGCCGACGTCGGCGGGCGCCTCGAGTACCAGGTGCCGGCGATGCACGCGCTGAGCACGGAGCACGAGGCGACCGCGTGGTCGTTCTTCGTCGGTCACCACGCCGATCCGGCGATCGACCGAGAGGACTCGAAGTACACCGAGGCCGGCATCCTCTACCCGCGCGGTTCGGCGCTCGGCGGCTCCACCGCGGTCAACGCGCTGGTCACGATTCGCCCGTCGCCGAGCGACTGGAACCGCCTCGCTGCGCTGACCGGCGAAGCCGGCTTCCGCGCGGTGCCGATGGATCGCTACTACGACCGCGTCCGCGAGTGGCTCGACGTCGAGCTCCCTTCGCCCGAGCTCGCCGCGGCCGACAGCAAGATCTCCGACTACCTCTTCGCGGCCGCGACCGCGTTCGCGGAAGATGAAGGCGCGCCGACGATCGACGGCCTCCCCGAGCAGACGCGCGGCGCGGGCGCGCTCAACTCGCTCCTCGCGCACGACATCAACGACGCGCTCGCCGACGGCGAGACCACCGGGATGTTCCGCCTCCCGCTCGCCACGAAGGCCGGCCGCCGCAACGGCACGCGCGAGTTCCTGGTCGACACCGCCGCCGACGGCTACCCGCTCGAGATCCGCACCGGCGCGTTCGTCACGCGCGTGTTGTTCGAGCAGCTCGCGGTACCGACCGCCGTCGGCGTCGAGTACCACGCGGGCCACAAGCTCTACGCCGCTTCGATCGGAGAGCGCGGCGCGAGCGAGGGCGTGCAGGTCGCGTACGCCAACCGAGAAGTCATTCTCGCCGCGGGCGCGTTCAACTCGCCGCAGCTGTTGATGCTCTCCGGCGTCGGCGATCCGGAGCACCTCGCGTCGATGGGGATCGACGTCCTCGCCGCGCGCCCCGGCGTCGGCCGCAACCTCCAGGACCGCAACGAGGTCGCCGTCGTCACCGAGTTCGACGAGCCGATCGACACCGTCGCGCCGTGTGAGCTCGGCGCCGCGGCGGCCGAAGATCCCTGCCTCGAGGCGTGGGCCGAGGGCCACGGCGTGTACGAGACGACCGGCTTCCTCGGCACCGTCCTCAAGCGCTCGAGCCCGAGCGTCGCGCTCGCCGATCTGCAGGTGTTCGCGACGCCCGGCGACGCCCGCGGCTACTACCCGGGCTACTCGAACGACGCGCTCGCCGAGCCCAACCGCTTCTCGTGGCTCGTGCTCAAGGCGCACACCGAGAACCGCGACGGGCAGGTGC
>JAUHYN010000512.1 GCA_030426505.1 bacterium
ATGGACTGGATCAACATGGTGCTGCTGCCGATGTTCCTGTTCTCGGCCACGTTCTACCCGATCACCGTGTACCCCGAGTGGGTGCAGGGGATCGTCATGGCGTTCCCGCTGTGGCACGGCGTGGAGCTGATCCGCGGGTTCACCACGGGGATCCTCAGCCCCGCCATGTTCATCCACATCGGCTACTTCCTGGTGATGATCGCGGTCGGTCTCGTGTTCACCACGAAGCGACTGCGGGCACTCTTCCTCGACTGATGAGGCGACGAGGGCGGGGACGCGCGGCGGTAGCGCGGGTTGCGCACGCTCGACTCGAGCAGCTCGCGGCCGCGCTCGTACTCGAGTTTGTCGAGGAGCTTCTCGGCGCGACGACAGACGGTGAGGACCTCCTTGGTCGCCTGGCGTTTGCCGGCGGCGAGGCCCGCGACGGGGAGGGCGAGCGACAGCGCGACGACGAGCGCGAGGACGCGGGCGACGAACGCCATGCGCGGATCCTACCCTCGACTCCCGAGCGCCGTCGTGGCCGTGAGCGTGCCTTCGATCGCTTCGGTGCGATTGGCCACGCCGAGGATCTCGGCTTCGTTCAGCCGGCGCTGACTGAACACCGCGAGGACCGTGCCCGACGCCGCGGGCGCGGGGGCGAGGTAGGGGATCGGCACCGCGCGGACGCGCGCGCCGAACGGGACGGAGATCGTCGCCCCCGAGGGCCCGAACAACAGCGGCTTCGCGACGCCGTCGGCGCCGACGAACGCGATCGCGACGTCCGTCGCGTCCTGCGGTGCGGTGACCTCGAACGTGACGTCGCTGCCCTGTGCGCAAGGCGCCTTGCACGCCGCGGAGACGGCGGGTGTGGGGTAGACGTCGTCGCCTGGGTTCGGGAGGACGCCGAGGAACATCAGCAGCCACGCCGCGAAGGCGACGGCCGAGACGCCGACCGCCCACACCGCGCGCGCGCCGAACGAGCGCGGCGTGTCGATGTGGATGCGGCGGCAGATGTCCGTGCGGACGCGCTCCCGCGTGACGGGGTGGACCGCGGGATCGAGGAGGCGATCGGAGAGGAGGCCATCGAGCGCGGCGGGTCCGAGGTCGAGGTGTTCGTGGGCGCGTCGCACCGCGTGTCCGAGCTTGCGGCGCACGCGGAGCTCGCGCTCGGTGACGGCGGCGACGCCACAGTCGAACGTCCCGGCGACTTCGGCGCGGGTGCGTCCGAGGACGAATCGCTCGTGGACGAGCTGGCGGCTCCGTTCGTCGAGCCCCGCGACGTACGCGTCCTTGATCGCGCGGAGGGCTTCGGCCTGCTGCGCGCGCTCGACGTCCGGCGTGAGCGCGGCGTCGGAGGGGGCCTGGCCGGACGTGAGGAGGGCGTCGATGTCCTCGACTTCGTCCGGGACCTCGCGCCGCGCCTCTTCGCTCGCGACGTCCACCAGCGTGCCGGCGCGGCGGGCGAAGGCGCGGAGCTCGACGCGCTGCTCGTCGAGGACGACGCCCGCGAACGTGGCCTCGCTGTCGATCACGCGGCGGCGCTCGGGGGCGAGGCAGGCGGCGACGATGAACTCGATCTGGTGCGCGGCGATGTCCGGGTCGTCGATCCCCGCGACCCACACCGGGACGCCCCCGTCGGTGGTCAGGAAGCCGCGACCGGTGAGGCGCCAGAGCCAGGGGAGGACGCCGTCGACGACCTCCTCGATGGCGTCCATGTCGCCTCGCTGGAACGCTTCCACGCGCACGACTCCGTGAGGTAGCCCGCGCCGTGGATGCCGTCAACAACGGGCCCGGATGCGTCCGGATTCGGGGTACACGGGCGTTTCCTCACGGAGGGGGCGACGTCGGGCGCGCGTTCGCCCGACCGAAGCGGGTCCGAGCCTCGATTCGATCGACGAGGGCGCGCGTGAAGTCGTGCGCGCCGCGTCGGTTCAGGTGCGTGAGGTCCGTGAAGGCGTCTTCCGGGAGCGGCGCCTCGCGCAGATCCCAGTGCGCGATCGTCGGGCCGGCCCGCGACGCGCGCTCGACGGCCGTTCGGATCCACCCGTCCCACTCGGGCGGGCGGATGCGTGTGTAGTTCGGGTGGGACGGAAAGGTGACGAGCACGACCTCGATGTCCCGCGCCGTCAGGTCCGCGACGAGCGCCTCGAGGCTCGCGAGGTTCCACTCGGGATCGCCGACGAGCTTCTCGAACCGCCCCATCCCGGTGCGCGCGGCCTCGGGCGAGACCTTCTCGGGCTTCGGGGGGACGTACGGCGGAGGCGTCGGAGCGGGGCGCTCGACGGGGTCGCGCAGCCATCGATCGCGGAGCCAGCGCGCGTTGGCGAGGCCGAGGCGGCGCCGCGGTTGGAGCGCCGCTTGCCCGCGACCGCGCGCGAGGTTCTCGAGGCGCCAGCGGAGGCGCTCCCATTCGTCGTCGCGATCCGCGAGCTCCCACACGGTGAGGTTCAGGCGATCGACGAGCGGCGAGAGATCGTCGCGTCGACCGCGCACGCGATCGGTGAGCAGCGTGTACTCGTCGACTTCGATGATCACCAACTCGAGGTTCGGCCACCGCGCGGCGTGTACGTCGAAGGCGGTGCGCAAGAGCTGGAGGTCCGCGCCCGCGCAAGCGAGGACCCCGGTGTCCCAGGGGAGGAGACGGGGCTCGATCGCGTTGTCCAGGTGCGAAGTCCCGACCATCAGCACTCGGGCGGTGGGGCTCTTCCACGCGGGCGCGATGAACAGCGCTTCGAGCAGCGTGAAGGCGCCGAAGATCGTGAGGCCGAAGGAGATCGACAGCGCGGCCACCCAGGGCAGTCGGGCGGGGGCGTGTCGCCACGTCCGGCGCAGTCGCTCAGAACTGAAAATAGAGAAAGGCATTGGCCTTCGTCGCTCCGAACAACGCGATGTACGCGAAGAGTAGGTTGTAGAGGAGGAGGCGAGGCGGCCACGGCCAGGTCTCGCCGATTCGGGCTTCGCGGCCGCGACGGGTCGCGAGCTCTTCGCCGATCTCCATCGCGATCAACGGGAGCACGATCGTCGCGGCCCACCCCCACCTGAACCACAGGGCCGCGCTCGGCGCGGTCGGGTGGACGATCAGATCGAGGATCGACGCGGCGACGAGGGGCACGTCCGAGAGGTGATCGACGCGGAACAAGACCCACCCGAGACACGTGAGTTGGAAGAACCCGACGAGCCGTGCCACGCGCCACAGCGCGGCCGCGACGCCCGACGCCGCGCCGAGGCGCTCGAGGCGATCGGCCAGCGCACGGTGAATCGCGAGGAGCGCGCCTTGGTAGGCGCCCCACGCGACGAAGTTCCAGGCCGCGCCGTGCCACAACCCGCCGAGCAGCATCGTGAGGCCGAGGTTGACGTAGGTCCGCGTGGGGCCGCCTCGGTTCCCTCCGAGCGGGATGTAGAGGTAGTCACGGAGCCAGGTCGAGAGACTGATGTGCCATCGGCGCCAGAACTCGGATGGGTTCGTCGAGAAATAGGGTCGCCGGAAGTTCAGGCACAGGTCGATACCCATGAGTTTGGACAGGCCGCGCGCGATGGCGGAGTAGCCCGAGAAGTCACAATAAATCTGGAGCGCGAACGCGTAGATCGCCGTGAGCATGTCGAACCCATTCGCCTGGGAAGGGTCCGAGAAGGCGGGATCCACGAGGACCGCGAGGTTGTCCGCGATGACGGTCTTCTTGAAGTAGCCGATGAGGATCAGCCACGCCCCCGCGCGGACGCCGTCCCACGTGATCGTTCGGCGCTGGGCGATCTGAGGGAGGAGGCGGACGGCGCGCTCGATGGGGCCCGCGACGAGCTGCGGGAAGAAGGCGACGTACAGCGCGAAGTCGAGGAAGTTCCTGGTGGGTTCGAGCTTCCGTCGATAGATGTCGATCGTGTAGCTCATCGTCTGGAACGTGTAGAAGCTGATCCCGACGGGGAGCACGAGATCGAGGCGCCAGGGCCCCGCGTCGATCCCCGCGCTCGTGAGCAACGCCTCCATGCTCTCGACGAAGAAGCCGAGGTACTTGAAGACGGCGAGGAGCCCGAGGTTCACCGTGACGCTGAGGAGCAACAGCCGCCTTCGCGTCCGCTCGGATTCACTGCGGTGCAGCGCGAGACCACAGAGGTAGTCCGTGACGGTCGAGAACGCGATGAGCCCGAGCAGTTCGGCGTTCCAGCGCCCGTAGAAGTAGTAGCTCGCGGCGAGGAGGAGGAGGTTCTGACCTCGGTGCTCGAGGCAGAAGTAGGCGAGATAGACCGCGACGAAGAAGCACGCGAAGTCGAAGGTGTTGAAGAGCATCTCGTGCGCGGAGGTCTATTGCTTGCGCTTCTCGTCGCTGCCGCCGCGCAGCTCCCACCAGGACTTCGCGCCCGCGACCTTCTCTTTGTTCGCGACCGGCGTGAGGTCGCGGTGACTGCCGAGCAGCGCTTTGGCGCGGGACTCGACGGCCGCGGAGCCGATGACGCTCTCGAGCCCGAGGCCCTGCGCCTCGAGGGGCGTGCGCGCGATCTGGACGAGCGCGATCAGGGCATCGGCGGCGGCGCGCGCGCCCTTCTTCACTTCGAGGAAGAACGCGAACAGGACGACTTCGGCGACGGCGTCGCGCAGGTCCGGGTGACCGAAGCGCGCGCGAAGCCCGGCTTCGATCGCGGCGCGCCCCTCTTCGTCGAAGCCCAGCGCGCCGTCGACCTCGCCGAGCGCGTCGATCAACGTCTGCTCGATCGGGTGGCGGTCGGTCGGGATCCGGGCGGTCACTTCGGCCAAGTGAAGACCCCTCGCATCCCGGCGCCGGACTCGAACACCGCGGAGGCCACGTGCCCGTCCGTGAACAGGACGTCCTGCGAGGCGCCCGCGGCCATGTTCGCCGCGGTCGACCAGCCGAACTGCGTGGTGACCAACGCGCCGATGTCGCCGCGGTGGGTCGTGTGCGGCTGGTCCTTGATCTTCAGGACACTCGCGCCCTCGGGGAGGCGTCCGCTGCTATCGGGGATGTCGATCTTCAGGACCGCCTCGAGGTTCGCGCCGTCGATGTGCGAGGCGGTGCGGTCGCCTGCGATCTGGGCGGCCTCGTAGCCGCGGAGGCCGCCGAGGTCGAGCTGCTCGAAGCCGAGCGTGAGGCGATTGAAGACGTAGTCGCCGCTCCCCTCCCACTTCGCGCGGTCGTCCGCGCCGCGCGCGAAGCGGTCGACGTGTGCGGCGAGCCCGGCGCCGGCGCCGCCCGCGAGTGCGAGCTTCCCTCCGCGCGCGCCGATGTGGATCGACACCCCGCCGCGTTTGCCCGCTTCGATCTTCACCGCGACGTCGCGCCCGTCCGCGCCCGCGAGGACCAACGACTTCAACTTCGCGCGGTCCGAAGCGGGGAGCTGAGTCGCGCCGTCGATCGCGTCGATCGCGGCGCGCACCTGAGGCGAGAGCTGCGGCGCGCGCGCGGCATTCGCCGCCGGGGCGCTCGACGGCGGCGGCATCGCCATCTCCAGCACGGCGAAGAGCCACCGGTTCTCGGGCTCGGCGAACCGCTGCTGCATGTACTGGGCGAGCTCGCCCTGGGCGTCGGTCGTGAGCCGCGTCGTCATCGCGCGATACTCGGCCTGCACCTGCTCTTTGCCGATCGCGAGCGTCTGAGCCTTCGGACCCAGCCGGTCCACGAACGCGTCGCCCGCTTGCTTGATGAAGCCGTCGATCGCCACGTGATCTCCCTACCACATACGTCGGCGGGAGCGCTCCGTCCTACGCGTCGAGCGAGGCCAGGATCGACGCCACGTCCCGCGGGGCCGGGTCCGGCTCGAGGCCCACGCGCTCCACCATCGCGAGGGCCGCCGCGAGGGCGCGGTCGGAGGAGGCGACGAGGCCGTGGTCGTCGTCGACCAGATCCAGCTCGGCCTTCGCGTTCGCGCGGGCGACCTCCTCGACCATCGTGGGCGAGACGACGTCGTCGCGCCGGCCCTGGAGGATGTACGTCGGGACGCGCAGCGGCGGGCGGCTCGCGTGGGTGCGCGCGTCGCGCATCAGATCGAACGAGAGGCGCTGCATCCCCGGCATCCCGTAGTGCTCCACCTCGACGAACCCGGCCTCTTCCCACATGCGCACCGCGTGGCCGCCGTAGCGCGCCTCGAAGCGCTCCGCGAAGTCGAACGCGGGCGCCATCAGGACGAGGCCCTTGATGCGATCGTCCTTCGCCGCGAGGAGCGACGCGAGGTAGCCGCCGAAGCTCGAGCCGATCACCACCGTCCGCTCGCGCACGTGGCGCTTCGCGAGCGCGAGCGCGCGCGACACCGTGAGGTGCTCGAAGTCGTCTTCGTTGAGATCCGGGACGTGGACGGTGAGCCCGCGCGCGCGCAGCGCGGGGACGATCGTCGCCGCCTTCTACGAGCTCGGGCTCGACGCGAACCCG
>JAUHYN010000513.1 GCA_030426505.1 bacterium
TCTGCCCGCGGTGATCGACGTCGTGCGTCTGCGCGCCGAAGCCGAGGAACCCGCCGACGTCGTCACACGCGAGGTGCGCGCGCGCGCGGTTGGCGTCGGTGGCCACGGCGACGATCTGCAAGTTGTCTTGCAGCGGCGCGATCTCGAGGTCGGCGAGGTGTTCGCCTTCGGCGTCGAGGATCTTCGCGGTGATTCGGTCCTCCTCCACGTCCACGTCGTCGAACGCGGCGCCGGACACCCAGTCGGTCCGCGCGCGCTCCTCGATGAGGAAGGAGCCGAACTGCATCTCGTACGTGGCGGACGCCTTGCGGAACGAGAACGCCTGCGCGGGCGCGGTGGTGAGGTGCAGGCCGCTCGCGTGGCGGACGTCGATCGCGCCCGCTTCGAGCGTGACGGTGAAGCCGGACAAGGCGCCCATGCCGCCGGAGCCGCCGCCGCACGCGGTGAGGAGGAGGAGCGCGGCGAATCGGGTCTTCATCGCGCTACATCCGCTTCGGCTCGAACTTGCCGTCGGCGAAGTCGAAACGCATCGCGGCCTCGGGCTCGACGAGGGTCTGCTTGCCCTCCTCGCGGAGCAGCGCGAGCGACGTGACCTTCTTCGGGATCTTCGTCGCGAGCATCACGCCGCCCTGGTCGTACATGAGGACGGCGACCGAGACGGCGGGCTTGTCGCCGAGGCCGGGCTCGAGGAACGCGCCGTCGGTGTGGCCGTTGCCGTCGAAGTCACCGAGGAGGCACGGGGTGCCCTTGGCGAAGGCTTCGTCTTCGATGCCGATCGCGCGGAGCTGTTGCATCCCGATGTTCAGCTCGCCGACGCACTCACAAGGACCGGCGCCGCCGCAGGTGGGGTCCGTGTACTTCACGGTGATGCGCTTGGGCTGCGGGCGGCTCACGGCCTGACTCGCGGGCGGCGCCTCGTCCGGAGGCGGGGCTTCGGTCTGGGCGGTCTTCTCGGGGCACCCGATCGACAGCGCGAAGAGGAACAGCGGCGCGAGGCGACTACGCATCGGGTCGGCTGTACACGCGGCGTCGACTGGGTGACAACACGCCGCGTGAGCTCGCCGATCCTCTTCGCGGGCCGGCTCGGTGTCGCGTCGGTGGTGATGCTGGTGTCCGGGCCCGTCCTCGCGCTCACGGGCCTCGTGCAGCCGGAGGCGGGCTATAGCCTCGCGTCGATGTCCGGGATCGCGAGCGCGCTCGCGTCGGGGATCGCGATCGTCGCGCTGATCCGGCGGGATCGGCCGCGCTCGCTGTACGGTTGGGTCGGGGTGATCGGGGCGTTCATAACCACGTTCGTGACGATGGCCTATACGCAGCGCCGCGACGCCTCCGAACACTGGGACGCGACGACCTCGCGCGACGCGCCGCCCGCGTTCGTCGCGGCGGAGGTGCCGCCGGTCGCGGGGGCGGAGGTGATCGATCCGCTGATCCTCGACGCGCCCGTCTCCGACGTCTTCGCGCGGGTCGGCGCCGCAGCGCGGGAGGCCGGGTGGGACGTGACGAACGAAGACGCGGAGCGGAGGCACCTCGAGGCCACCGTGCGCGAGGGCGTCTTCGGCTTCGTCCACGACGTCGCGATCGACGTGCGGGTGACGACGTCGAGCGCGGCCGTGGTGCAGGCGCGCGCGCGATCGCGGACGCCGCAGCCCGACGGCGGATCCAACGCGAGGATGCTGCGTGCGATGTTCGACGCGGTGTCGGCGCGGTGAGCACGCTCCTCCTCCACGGATTCACCGGCGCCGCCGCGAGCTGGGACGCGGTGCGGACGGACGAGGTCGCGGTGACGCTCCCCGGACACGAGGACGTCCCGATCGATCTCGACGCCGGCTTCGCGGGCGGCGTCGAGTTCGTCGCGCGCGCGGCGCGTGGATTGCCGGCGCCGGTGCACTGCATCGGCTACTCGATGGGCGGCCGGCTCGCGCTCGGCGCGCTCGTCGCGCACCCGGAGCTGTTCGCCTCCGCGGCGCTGATCGGCGTGCGCTTCGGGATCGACGACGCGGAGCGCCCCGCGCGCCGCGAGTGGGAGGCGTCCATCGCGCGCGCCCTCCGCGAAGACGGCCTCGACGCCTTCCTCGCGAAGTGGCGCGCCCTCCCGCTGTTCGCTTCGCAAGCTCGCTTGCCGGCGCCCACCCGCGCCGCGCAGGACGCGATCCGCCACCGCCACGATCCCGCCCGCCTCGCGGACGCCTTCGAGGCCTTCGCGCTGTCGACCATGCCGGACTACCGGAGCGCCGTCGCCGCGATCGAAGTCCCGGTGACGCTGATCGTGGGCGCGCTCGACGCGAAGTTCCGAGCGGAGGCGGAGGCCGTGCAGCGGCGCGCGCCGAGCGTGCGGGTCGAGGTCGTCGACGGCGCCGGGCACAACGTGGTGCTCGAGGCGCCGGAGGCGGTGAAGCGGAGGCTGACGCGGGCGCTTCCAGGTCGCGGTCCGAACGTGCTAGACACTTGTTCATGACGGGCAAGACGGAGGAGCTCCTCGCGGTGGCGCTGGAACTCCCAGCGACCGACCGAGCTTCGCTGGCGAGCGCATTGCTCCGAAGCCTCGATGAAGAGACTTCGGAGCACGACGTCACGCAGGAGGAGTACGAAGCCGCGTGGTCCGAGGAGCTCCGCCGACGGGCGGAAGAGCTTCGGTCGGGTCGCGTCACGACAATCCCCTGGGAACGAGCCCGCAAGGAACTCGAAGAGTCACTCGCTCGGCGTGACGATTGAGCTCCACCCCGAAGCTCGAGCCGAGCTTCAAGAAGCTGTCGATTGGTATGCCGACCGCGACATCGAGGTTGCGTCGGCCTTCCTCGCCGCCGTCGACATGGCGCTCCGCGAGGTCGAGGCGCACCCCATGCGGTTCCGGATGCGCACTGAGTTCGGAGCACGCCAACGGGTCGTCCGGCGGTTCCCGTATTCGATCTTCTACGAGGTCTCACCCGACGGGGTCACGTTCGTCCTCGCCGTAGCCCATCAACGAAGAAAGCCGGGCTACTGGGAGGCGCGGCGCTGAGTTCACCGCTGGGTCTGCCGCCACCGCTCCGCGATCACCACCGCGGTCGCCACGGACACGTTCAGGCTCTCCACCGCGCCCGTGCCGCCGATCGACAGCACCGCGTCCGCGACGCCGCGCACCGGCCTCGAGACGCCCTCGCGCTCCGCGCCCATCACCAGCACGGTCCGCCGCGTGAAGCGGTGATCGTAGAGGTCACGGTCGCCGTCGCCCGCGGTCGCGACGATCTCGAAGCCCGACGCCGATAGGCGCTTCAGCGCCTCCACGAAGTCCTCGACGCGCACCACCGGCACCACCTCCGCGCCGCCCTCCGCCACGCGGTGCGCCGAGGGTGCGGTGCGGCCGTCCTGCTCCGCGCGGACCAGCGCGAGCACGCCGAAGTGGGCCGCGCTCCGCAGGATGGCGCCGAGGTTGTGCGGGTTGTCGACGCCGTCGAGCGCGACCACCAGCGCCGGCCCGTCGCCGACCCGCGCCAACAGGTCCGTCAGGGACGGCGCCCACGTGCGCGCGAGGACGCAGACGCCCTCGTGGTGCGTCGTGGCGGCGACCTTCGACAGCTCCTCCTCGTCCACCACGTGGTACGCGAGCCGCTCCCGCGAGCAGTACGCGACCAGCGCCGAGAAGCGCCGCTTCACCGCCTTCGTGACGTACACGCGGACGATGTCGTCCGGGCGCACCTCGAACAGCGTCCGGCACGCCGCGACCCCGCACACCTTGATCTCGTCGCTGGCCAAAACTCGGACAAGAGCGATACCACGCCCGCGATGAAAAGCTACGCCGGACTCGCCGCGTGCGTCGGACTCCTCGCCTGCCAGAGCAACGGGACCCAGAAGGCCCAGATCGACCCACCCGAGACGGACGGCGCACCGCTCGCCGCGAAGCAGCCCGTCACCGACACGTTCCACGGCGTCGAGGTCACCGAGGACTACCGGTGGCTCGAGGACTGGAGCGACCCGAAGGTGAAGGCGTGGAGCGCCGGCCAGAACGCCCACGCGCGTGAGTACCTCGACGCGATCGAGGGCCGCGACGCCGTCGAGAAATCGATCCGCGCGATCTTCGAGGACCAATCCGTCTCGTACCGCGGCGTCAGCCTCGTCGGCGACAAGGTCTTCGCGCTCGTCCACCAGCCGCCGAAGCAGCAGCCGTTCCTCGCGGTGCTGCCTTCCCTCGACGACGCCACACCCGACATCCTCCTCGACCCCAACACCCTCGACGACAAGGGCATCACTTCGATCGACTGGTACGTCCCCTCCCCTGACGGCAAGCTGGTGGCGGTCTCGCTCTCCGTCGGCGGCTCCGAGTCCGGCGACGTCACCGTCTACGACGTGGCGACCAAGAAGCCCGTCTTCGAGAAGATCGAACGCGTCCAGGGCGGCACCGCCGGCGGCGACCTCGCGTGGACCGCGGACGGCAAAGGCTTCTTCTACACGCGCTACCCACGCAAGGGTGAGCGCCCCGACGAAGACCTCTCGTTCTACCAACAGCTCTACCACCACACGCTCGGGCAGGACCCGGCGAAGGACACCTACGTCCTCGGCAAGGAGCTCCCGAAGATCGCCGAGATCCGCCTGAACCTGCACCGCCCGTCCGGGCGGCTCCTCGTCACCGTGCAGGAGGGCGCCGGCGGGAAGTTCGCGATGTTCCTCCGCGACGAGAGCGGCGAGATCCGCAAGTTCTCCGAGTTCGGCGACGGCCTCCTCGGCGCGTTCTTCGGCCAGAAGGACGACCTCTACGTCCTCTCCCGTCAGGGCGCGCCGCGCGGCAAGGTCGTCGTCGTCCCGATCGCCACGCTCGACACGAAGAACGCGCGCGTCGTCATCCCCGAGAGCGAGGACACGATCGTCGAGGACTTCTGGGGCGCGCCCACGATCGTCGTGACCAAGTCGCGCATCTACGTCGAGTACCAGACCGGCGGGCCCTCCACGATCCGCGCGTTCGCCCACGACGGCCGCGCGCTCGAGAAGCTCCCGATCGGCGACGTCGCCGCCGTCCACAGCCTCCAGCCCGTCGGCGCGGACGGCCTCGTCTTCGTGATGACGAGCTTCGTGGATCCGACCGCCCACTACCGCTACGACCCGCTGAAGAACACGATCGAGAAGACCGCGCTCGCGTCGTCCTCGCCGATGGACCTGTCGAACGTCCGCGTCGTGCGCGAGATGGCGACCTCGAAGGACGGCACGAAGGTCCCGGTCAACATCCTCATCCCGCCCGGCGTCGAGAAGACCGGCGACACGCCGACCGTGCTCTACGGTTACGGCGGGTACGGCGTGAACATCACGCCACGCCTCGGCACCTGGAACCTCGCGCTCCTGCAGCGCGGCGTGATCTACGCCGTCGCGAACATCCGAGGCGGCGGCGAGTTCGGCGAGCAGTGGCACCGCCAGGGTAACCTCACGAACAAGCAGAACGTCTTCGACGACTTCTACGCCGCCGCGCAGCACCTCATCGACGCGAAGTACACGTCGCCCGAGCGCCTCGGCCTCGTCGGCGGCAGCAACGGCGGCCTGTTGATGGGCGCCACCTTCACGCAGCACCCCGAGCTCGCGAAGGTCGTCGTCTCGCTCGTCGGCATCTACGACATGCTGCGCGTCGAACTGTCCCCGAACGGTCAGTTCAACATCACCGAGTTCGGCACCGTGAAGGACAAGGCCCAGTTCGAGGCGATGTACGCCTACTCGCCGTACCACCACGTGAAGGACGGCACGAAGTACCCGGCCATCCTGTTCACCACCGGCGAGAACGACCCGCGCGTGGACCCGATGCAATCTCGGAAGATGACCGCCCGCCTGCAGGCCGCCAACGCCTCCGAGGCCCCCATCCTGCTGCGGACCTCGGCCGACTCCGGACACGGCGGGACCACCTCGCTCGACGAGCGCGTGGCCCAGTACACGGACATCACCGCGTTCCTGCTCGAGCACCTGGGCGGGGATCTGCTGTAGGATCCATCCAACGCAGGTGACGGCTGCACCCGACACCTCGACCCATCTCGCCCGCGCGCGACATTTGGCCCGATCCTTGGAGTAGGGGTGGGCCAATGCGACGCACCGACGCCCTCCTCAAAGACCACCCGATGTCCAGCCGCCTCTCGGAGGCCGCCCTGGAACGCATCGCCGACGCCTGCCGAGTCATCTCGACCGGCCCGTCCCGCTTCATCCTCAAGGAGAAGAAGCAGGCCAAGTACGTCTACGTCCTCTGCGAGGGCGGCGTGCAGATGCAGCAGGCCGGCCCCAAGCGCGAGCCGATCGTCACGCAGCTGTTCAAGGCCCCCGCGCTGTTCGGCCACGAGGACGTCCTCGCGGGCGAGACCTGGGCCCACTCGGTCATGACGGTCTGCGAGTCCGTGCTCCT
>JAUHYN010000514.1 GCA_030426505.1 bacterium
GGGTCGCCGGGAAGTCGACGAGCTCGGCGAGCCGCTCGACCATCCGGGCGGCGCGCGCGGGAGCGGACGCCTCGCCGATCGCGTCGTCGAGATCCGCCACGACGCCCCGCGCGAAGCCCGGCCCGCGGAGCGGCTCGTTGTGGATGTCGTCGAACCAGCTGAGCCGGTAGGGATCGAACAGGATATCGCGCGGGAGATTCGCGAACGCGAACGTGTCCCAGATCGTCCCGCAGCGCGTGAGGTCCACGTTGGCGAGCGCTTCGGCCAACAGGTCGCGCGTCCCTGCGGGGACGGGCTCGCCGTGACAGTCGCAGTCGCGGCTGAGGCAGACGTCACCGCGGTAGGTCGTGAGGCAGGACTTGCCGGTGTCGCAGCCCGCGTCGCATGGCGGCGCGCAGACGCCGACGAGGGTCGGCTCGCTCTTCACGCAGAGGAAGCCGGCCATACACTCACGGTCGAGGTTGCACGGGGTCTCGCCGAGGTCGATGTCGTTGCGGCGGCCGCAGTACTCGGCGCCCGCGAGCTGCGTCGAGAGGCACACCTGGCTCCCGAAGTCGTCGCCGGTGCCGCACGCGTAGCCGGGCGGGCAGTCCTGGGCGCCGGAGCACTTCGTCGTGCAGTAGCCGAGCGCCGAGTAGTCGCCCTCGCACCAGTCCATGCCGGGGCCGCACGCCTCGACGCCGTCGTAGCAGCTCGTCCCGTAGTTGGTCGCGGGCTCTTGGCACGTCGCGCCGGGCGGGACGCAGAAGTACTGGGCCGTGCCCATGCCCTGGGCGATGTCGAAGCACGTGTAGCCGTCGACGCAGCCGTCGAGGTCGTCGCCGCACGCGTCGGCGCAGAAGCTCTCGGTCTGGGTGTTGAGGCACATCCCGCCGGGGCAGCCGGTGTCGCACGCGGCGCAGCTCGACTCGGAGAACAGCACGCCCGCGTCGGGCGGCACGCCGGCGTCGATGAAGCCGGCGTCGCGCGGTCCGCCGTCGCGGACCTCGACCTCCCCGGCGTCTCGGGATCCGGCGTCGCGGACGGGGGGCGCGTCGTCGTCGTCGCCGGAGCAGCCGGCGAGGGCGAGCGCGGCGAAGAGGGGGACGAGGAGGCGACGCATCGTCACGTCGCGTCGCTCAGCGTCGACTCGAGATCCGTCGGCGCGCTCTCGGCCGGGCGCTTCAGGTAGGCGACGCGGTTGCCCTGCGTGTCGAACAACAGGTTGACGAGCTCCCATCCTTGTTCTCCCTGAAGGTTCAACACCTCCTCGTCGTACTCGTAGTGAGAGGAGGGAAGCACCAAGACCTTATACGCCCATGCGGCCATCGGTGGTGGAGGCTATCATGGGCTCCGAGGTGCTGGACCTCCACAACCACGTCCTGTTCGGACTCGACGACGGATGCCGGACCCCGGCCGAGTCGATCGCGCTCGCCGAGGCGGCCAAGGCGGCCGGCCACGCGGGCTTCGTCGCCACGCCCCACATCCGCCCGGGCATGTTCGACAACGACCCGGACGGCATCCGGCGGCGCCGCGACGAGGTCCGGCCGCTCCTCGAGCCGGTCGGCCTCGAGCTGTTCCTGGGCGCCGAGTACTACTTCGCGCCCGAGCTCCTGGAGGCCGCGAAGGACAAGGCGATCCTCACGCTCGGCGAGTCGAGCCGGTACGTCCTGATCGAGCTACCGCTCCGCCAACTCCCGCCGCGGTGCGACGACCTGCTGTACGAGATCCGGCTCCGCGGCTACGTGCCGGTCATCGCGCACCCCGAGCGCTGCGAGGAGGTCGCGCGGAACATCGACCGCGCGCTCGAGATGTTCGCGCGCAACGGCGTGCTCCTCCAGCTCGACGCGGGGAGCCTCGTCGGTCACTACGGGCGCACGGCGAAGAAGGCGTCGGAGAAGCTCGTGAAGGCCGGCGCGTATCACGTGGCGGCGTGCGATCTTCACCGGCCCGAGGACGTCGACGCGATCGTCGCGCCCGCGATGAAGGCGCTCGAGAAGCTGCTGAAGAAGCGGCGCGTCGACCTCGCGGCGCTCACTTCGCGGAACCCGCGCCGCATCGTCGAGGACGCGCCCCCCGAGGCGATCGAAGCGGGGTGAGGTGCGTTAGAGTGGAGGCGTCATGAACGTTCGCGTGTTCGTCTTCGTCGCCCTCGCGTTGGTCACGGCCGAGCGCAGCGCCGACGCCTGCTCGGTGCTCACCGGATTCTCGGAGACAGCGCCGCGCGAAGCGGGACGCATCCCGCGCAACGGCGTGTGGTTCGTGAACGGCTTCGACGTCGATCCCGTGCGCGGCGAGTGGCTCGACTTCGACGTCTTCATCCCGCTCCAGATCGAGCAGCGGCTCAACGTCTACGAGTTGCACAACCCGGCGTCGTACTACATGCGCGAGGCGCAGGTGTCGGTCTCCTCGGGGCGCGACAACGTCGAGCCGCTCCGTCGCGAGTTCCGCGTCGTGCAGTTCGAGGACGAGATCCCGCCGGAGGTCACCACGCCCGAGGACCTGACGGCGACCTACCAACTCTCGAACCCCGCGGCGTGCATCATCGAGGGCTGGCACGTGTCGATGGTCGTCCCGCGCATCTAGGACGACTTCGGCCTTGGCGCGATCTACGTCATCCAGGAGACGTCCTCCGGTCCGCTCTACGTCGCCGCGCGACTCGCCGCGCCCGGGGCGGTGGAGGAGGGCGCCGTGTTCACGGTCAACGCGGGTTCGGTCGGGGGCGTCGCGTGCTTCCGCATCCGCGTCGTCGATCTCGCCGGTCACACCGCCGACTCGGACCTCGCGTGCGTCACGCTCGGCGGTGACGATCCGCCGACGATGGACGCGGGCGTCGTCGACGCGGGGCGCGCGGCGCCGGTCAGCGTGGGCGCGACCTCGGGCCTCGATCTCTCCGGGCGCGGCTGTTCTTGTGAGACGAGTCGCGCTGCGTCGCGGGACGGCGCGTTCGTCTTCGCGCTCGTCGTCCTGTGCGTGATCGCGCGGCGTCGACCACATCCACGCTGAGCGTCCCTTCCCGACTCGCATCCGAGGGGCGTACGCTCATCGATTCGAGGGGGAACGAATCCATGGAGAGTGATCTTCGCGTCTTGTTGGAGAAGAAGGGGCACGCCGTCCACACGGTCGCGCCCCAGACCACGGCGCTCGCGGCTGTGCGCGCGATGAACGCCCACCGGATCGGAGCAGTGCTCGTCGTCGAGCACGACGTCCCGGTCGGCATCTTCTCGGAGCGCGATGTGCTGAGGCGCATCGTCGAGACCGAGACGGATCCGAAGTCGGTCACGGCGGGCGAGCTGATGTCGTCGCCGCTCGTCACCGTAGAACCGAATACGAAGGTCATCGAGGCGATGCGCCTGATGACGGACAAGCGCATTCGTCACCTGCCGGTGATGGAACGAGGCCGCCTCGTGGGGCTGGTTTCGATCGGCGACCTGACGAAGTGGGTGACGCGCGACCTCCGCGACGAGGTCGAGCAGCTCGAGAGCTACATCACCGGGCCGCAGCTGTAGGTGTTCAGCGCGTGACGGTCGCGGTGACGGTGGCGAGGTTGCCGTCGGGGTCCGTGACCGTGAGCGAGACGAAGTAGTCGCCGGGGCCGGCGTCGAACGCTGCGTCCGAGATCGCCCAGCGCGTCGTCGCGTACTCTCGTGCGGTCGCCCACTGCGTCACGCCGTCGGCGTCCACGCCGGTGAGGCGTCGCCGCGCGGCGGTCACGCGTGAGGTCGCGGCGGTGGCGTCGACCGCGCCCGGCGCTCCGCCCGCGGGGCGCACGGTGCCGGCGATCGTGACCATCGCGCCGTCGTCGAGCGGCGCGCCGAAGCGCGCGGGGATCTCTTCGGAGCGGAGGACGAACGCGTTGTCCTCGGCGTCGAAGCCGTCCTCGGCGTTCGGGACGAGGCGCACGAGCGGCGCGTCGGCGGCGAAGCCGGAGAGCTCGTCGCCGTCGAACGCGAGGTTCCAGACCTGGAGCTTCGTGGACGGCACGATCTCGAACGCTGCGGTGTTCATCGCGTAGTCGACGACCGCGCCGCTCACGTAGGCGCGACCGTTGATCGCGAGGCGGTACGTCCCGAGCGGGAAGTCGCGCCGCTCCTGCCAGCGGACGGCCCACTTGTGATCGTCGCATTGCGCGCGCGTACACGCGCCGCGGTACTCGACGATCATCTCGAAGCCGCGGTCGTCGTAGACGTGACCGCCCGCTTTGCGGACGGGCACGAAGCCCTGGCCGTCATCGCGCTCGAGAACGACGTGCGGCTGGTCGGTGCCGGGGTGTCCGCCGGCCCACTCGACCATCAGCTCGTCGAGGCGCTCGAGCGTCGCGGGCGCGTCGACGGAGAACGCCGCGGGGTCGCCGGTCGTCGGCGTGAGCTCGACCCAAACGGTCTCCTCCGCCGGGTCGACCCAGTACATCGGCTTGAGGTTCCCGTTGTCGACGACGCGGTCCTCCGGCTCCTGCTCGAGCTGCTTCGCGATCGCGAGCGACTTGTCGGTGAGGTACGGGCCGAACTTCCAACCCCAGATGTCGCGCGAAGGCTCGTAGCCGCCCTGCAGCCAGTCGTCCTCGTTGAGGAGGTAGAAGTGGTGGTCCTGGCTGTAGCCGAGGATCGTCGCGTCCTCGATGCCGTCGACCGACTCTTCGATGCGGTCCGAGTGGTCGCGACCGAACTGCGACAGCGGCTCGCCCGGCATCGACGCGAGCGCGAGCGGGCCGAGGCGCGCGACCGTCAACACGGTCTTCATGAACTGCGGCACCGGGTAGCCGTCCGTGAGGCACTCCACGCCGAAGACGCAGTTGAGCGCGCCGTCCTCGAACGCGGTCGACGGATCCTCGTCGTCGTTGAGGCCTTCGACGCACTGGAACGCGCCGTAGCGGAAGTAGTCGCGGCCGTTCTCGCAGGACACGTTCGCGTCGAAGAACTTCTCGGGTTCGTAGCCGAGGAGCTCGTGCGTGATCGGGACGCGCTGCGTGACGATGCCGACCTGCGTGTCCTCGGAGGTGGTGATGCCGTCGAGCGCGGGTTCGATGACGCGCCACGCGCGCTCGCCGAGGAGCTGAAGGCGCTCGAAGTCGGGGTGCTGCAGGTCGTCGCCGTCCGGCGAGATGTCGCCCGCGTTGCCCTGGACGAAGAAGCCCACGACCGGCGCCTCGTACTTCGCGCTCGCGCGCTCGGTGAGGACGACCTCCACGCCACCGCCCGCGTCGGCGGTGACGACCGGGTTGCTGCTCCCGAACACGGTGCCGTGGATGCCGAAGTTGGTGAGCACCGCGATCGGCGTGCCGGACATGTCGTCGACGCGCATGACGACCATGCGGTTGTCCTTCTTCATGTAGCCGGGGAGGTTGTTGTTGCGCTCGCGGCGGTCGCGGTTGATGTCGTTGTTCGGATCGAAGTCGTCGAGGACGGCGTAGCCGAACTTCGCGGGCTCGCGCGCGTCCATCGCCATGATGATCGCCTCCGCGAACGAGCTCGTGAGGCGCTCGAAGATCTCCGGCGACCACTCGCCGTAGCCGAAGAAGCCGAAGCCCAACCCCTTCACGAGGTGCCAATAGCGCGCGGGCTGCGAGTGGCTGTGCGGGGCCGTGGTGAGGATGTGACCGAGCAGGTTCACGCCGGTCTCCTCGAGCACCTTCTCCGCGGTGCGCGCGACCATGAAGTCGGTGGTCCAGCTCGTCGGGATGCGGAGGAGGACGAACAGCTCCCTACCGTCGTCGAACACGAGCGCGCGGACGTCGGGGCGATCGAACCACGCGTTCGAGCCGCCGAGCGAGTCGCGGTACGGCGTGCGCGGACCGAAGCGGCTCCCGTAGCCGGCGAGCGAGACGCCGACGGGGAAGTCGAGGGGCTGAACGCCGAGGCCGACCTGGAGCGCGCCGCGCGCGCCGCCGCCGGGGCCGGGCATCGAGAAGTCGGCGGGGTACAGCGTGCATTGGCCGTTCACGCACTGCGCGTCTTCGGAGCACTCGTTGTCGGTCTCGCAGACCGGCAGACAGCGGTTCGCGTCGATGTCGCAGATGCAACGGTCGTCGGCGCAGACCGGGATGGACCGGCAGTTACCGCGGTCGAAGCAGGTGCCGGTCGCGTAGCACTCGAGCTCGAAACACACGCCGGTGCCGCAGTCGCTGTGGAACTTGCACGGGGTGCGCGCCGTCTCGTCGTCGTCGTCGTCGCCGCTGCAGCCGACGATCAGGAGCAGGCCGAGCCAGGGCAGAAGGGAGCCGCGGATTCGCATTCGGTCACAATCTTTCAGATGGGTCTCGAATCGGCAGTCCACCGGATTGCCGATGCATGAAAACACTTGCTTCGCCCGCCGAGGCCCATCAGGCTCGACGTCGACGATGGAGACCGTCCTCTACTGCTGGAAGTG